>CAXHFH010000204.1:0-1501 GCA_964015995.1 uncultured Alphaproteobacteria bacterium | reverse complement strand
AACCAACGCAGAGACTATTTTGACTGATCAAATCGAATGGGGGCACCTTAACCCTGCGCGTGGTGATGCTAGTCCGGCCGCAGGTAAGCTATGGGGCGATCGCACAAGCGAAGGTGCATCCGGATTTTTAGTAAAGTTTGAGAAAGGGTTTTCTTCCCCGCCGCATATTCACAACATCACATATCGCGGTGTAGTTATTCGCGGCCTCGTACATAATGATGATCCAAAGGCCGAAAATATGTGGCTTCCTGCCGGATCATTCTGGATACAGCCCGCTGGTGAAGCTCATATCACCGCCGCGAAAGATCTAGAAAACATGGCTTATATCGAGATTGATAGCGGCCCATACCTTGTCCAACCCGCTGATCAAGCCTTTGATAATGGGGAACGTTCCGTCAACATCGACAAGTCAAATCTGGTGTGGCTTGATGCATCGGATATTAAATGGATTGATGAGGGCGTAAAGGCAAAGCGTGCGTTTCTTTGGGGTGATACTAAGGCAGGCGCACTAAATGGAAATATGATCAAACTCCCCGCCGGATTTGATGGCAAGATTAACAATCAGGGGGATGTTTTCCACGCTGTTGTTATTGCGGGGCAACCTCAACATTTGAATGCTGGCGATGCTCTGAGCTTAGAACCCGGAAACTATTTTGGCGCAAGCGAAGCTGGCACTCATCACATCACCACAACAGATGAAACCATTATCTACATCCGCACCAACGATAAATTTAACATTTCAAACGATTAGCAATAAGGAAAAAACCATGGAACACGACATTGTATATTACGCAAAAAACCGCCATACGGTAAAAGCCTACGATCCAAACAAAAAAATATCAGACGATAATGTAGAAAAGATCAAAGAGCTGCTACGTTTCAGTGCATCAAGTACAAATTCACAGCCGTGGCATTTCATTCTGGCTTCTACAGATGAAGGAAAAGAACGCATTGCAAAGGCGAACGAAAGCATGTTTCCCTTTAATAACCCTTCAATTCTTGCATCATCGCATGTTGTGATTTTTTGCAGTCGCCTGACAATCGAAGAAGACCATCTTGCCAAAGTTTTAGAGCAAGAGGAAGCCGATGGACGTTTTCCTGCAAAAGAGCATAAGGAACAAATGGATGCGGGGCGTAAGATGTTCATTAACATTCATAAGCAAGACTACAAAGATGTTCAACATTGGATGGATAAGCAAGTCTATTTGAATATCGGTGCTTTTCTACTCGGTGTTTCAACACTGGGCATTGATGCGACGCCGATGGAAGGTATTGATATAAAATCAATCGATGAAGAATTTGGCTTGCGCGAAAAAGGATATACAAGCCTTGTCGCCGTTACATTGGGCTACAATGACTCTGAAAAGGACTATAATGCAGCTTTACCAAAATCACGTCTGCCGTATGACTATATTTTAACGGAAGTCTAAAATCTAATTACTGCACAGGTTCTAAACTGTCTCTTATACACATCTCCGAGCCCACGAGACGTCTGAGTATC
>CAXHFH010000203.1:0-1506 GCA_964015995.1 uncultured Alphaproteobacteria bacterium | reverse complement strand
AATCATTGTCAAGCCACACGTGTTTCGCTCTCCTGTGACCGCTTCCTTTTAAATGCAGAAATTCAAGGGAATCAAATTGAAAGAGCACTACGCAAAAATTGGCGTAGCCCAATTCCAAATCTAAATTTTTCGCATCGATATCAAACGCATTTGGATCGTCTATCGATAATCCTGGCGCATCGGCAACCGAGTAACACTCTTTGGACATTTCTCTGGTTTCAGCCCAAGCAGCTTCAGTGACTGCATCTTGATGATGCACTTCAGCTGAACCAAGCATCCTTAATTGAATTTTTATGCTGGGGTCGTAGCCTTGCATCGTTGCTGCTGGATTAGCTTGTAATTCTTTTACTTTAGGTGAGCGCAAATCGGTATGAAACCGAATGATTCTAGAATCTTGGACGAAATCACGCAGCACGACGGTGCGAGTTTGAATACCCTCTTCTGAATGGCTGGAGATCACCGGCGTATGGAACAAATTTTTGGCGTTTCGGATTGCATCTTCTAAAATAGACTCTGCAGATTGCAACGTCTGCTCAAGCGAATCGTAGTGCGAAGGTAAGTCCGGCATAATGGTGGTAGTGTAGCCCAACATCAAAAAAAATGGATGCTAATCATATACTTGAAAGTTTAAACGAAGCTCAACAACAGGCGATTAAGTCTGATGCCAAGCAGTCGTTGATTTTAGCGGGTGCCGGTTCGGGTAAAACTCGGGTCATTACTCATAAAGTCGCATGGCTATCGAGCATCCTCGACATCAATCCCATGTCGATCATGACGGTGACGTTTACCAACAAAGCGGCGCGTGAGATGCGTGGCCGAATCGAAGGGATTTTGGGGGAACAATTACAAACCATGTGGTGCGGCACGTTTCACGGTTTGTTCCATCGTATGCTGAAGATGCATTGGCAAGAAGCAGGATTGATTAAAAGTTTTGCCATCTTAGACGGCGACGATCAATTGCGGGTTATCAAACGCGTTATGAAAGAAATGAATATCGATCTGGATCAATGGCCGCCCAGTCAAGTGCAATGGTTTATCAATAAACAAAAAGAAGAAGGGCATCGTAAAGCTAAAATCAGTTCTAATAATTCTTACCTCGAAGAGAAAATGGCGGAGATCTATGAAAGTTACCAAGCCGTTTGCGAAGCTGAAGGTTTGGTCGATTTTGCCGAGATTTTGTTGCGTTCCTATGAGCTTCTCAATAACAACGATAGCCTACGCGATCATTATCAAAGGCGGTTTGAGTACGTTCTGGTCGATGAGTTCCAAGATACCAACGAAATTCAGTACTTATTATTAAGACAAATAGTCGGTCCCAACGGCTGCATCATGGTGGTTGGCGATGACGATCAAAGTATTTATTCATGGCGGGGAGCCAAAAGCGGGAACATTAAACGTTACACCAAAGATTTTCCTAAAGCCGATGTTATCAAGCTTGAGCAGAATTATCGGTCAACCAAAAACATTTTATCTGCTGCTAATTCGGTCATTAAAAATAATCCCAGC
>CAXHFH010000202.1:0-1526 GCA_964015995.1 uncultured Alphaproteobacteria bacterium | reverse complement strand
GTTTCCTCGTCTGTCCCTTTAGCGACCTTACGAAATTATGCCCTAGATCTTGTAAAGATTGATGGTGTAATGATTCTTCGCGGAACCATTGGTGAAATTAGAAAATTGAAACCTACCATCGATTTTTTCCGCGACATTATGGTAGTGGATCCTAAGTGTAAAACGCGCGGCTGTGAGGTGCTGCCATTAAAAGCGGCGGTGGATCCAAAGCGATTTCGTCGTTACGGAATCACACAAGTTCCCGCAGCAGTTTTGGAAGGAAACCCTTCATTTGAGCCCAATTGTGAGGATGCTTTTTTCTATGACCAACAAACAGAGATCGTATACGGCGACGCTTCGCTTAACGCGATGCTGCGTTCATTAGACCCGAACCAAAAAGACAGTGATATCCAACAATTTTTAGCCATCCTGGAGGGCCAAGATCATGATGAGCGCACAACACCTTAAAGACTGGGTGAGGGATTATTTTGAAGACATTGATGCACCCTGGTATGCGTTACCGCTGGTGGTGAGTGTGGTCGTCGTGCTGCATCTGGCGTTTTCACATATCACGTTGAGCCCCTATGAATCGGTAAAACCATCCTTGCTCTGGAAAATTAGCCGAGCGCCCGAAACCGGCGATTATGTGACGTTTAAACATTCCCATCCCTTGATCACCCAGAAAGCCGAAGCCTGGATCAAGTTACTAGCCTGCAAAGAAGGGCAGTTATTACAGCGTATCGATGATAGGTTCTATTGCGATGGCCAATTTTTTGCAAAGGCGCGCTTCAAAAGTAAAGCGAATCGTGACTTACCGCAATTTTATTTCGAAGGCATTATTCCGAATAACAAAGCCTTTGTCTTGGGAGATGGCCGCAATAGTTTCGATAGTCGCCATTTTGGCTTTGTTGATTACGACATCATGACGACGAATATCGAGTTGTTACCCGGGCCATTTGCGTCTTCGGCTAAAGCGGAATAAGAGGAGCGGGTATGAAGGCGTGGATTGCGATGATGCTATGGGTGATTTCCGGATCAGTGTGGGCTTTAACAGATGATCATCGAACCGGTTATTGGTGGGGCGAGGGTTTTCCCACAGCACAAGAGAATACGACGAGCGAAGAAACGTTTCCCGTCCCGGCACCGCTCCCCGATGACGACACACTTTTTAAGATGCATCCAGAACAAATTCGCCGTCTGGAACAAGAACATATGGATTATGCACTGTGGAAACTGACCCCTGAAGCCGTGGGTAATTATTATCGGCTGGTGGCAACGATGCGACGCAAAGCCAAGTCGTTTGCCGGGCTCAACTCGTACAATGCCATGACCAATATTGATTTCTCCACCAACCCCGATGCACCGGTTTCTAATCAGGGTATTAAAATCAAGCGAAAAATGCGCAAGCAGACAATCGCAAGCAAACTGTCGGTCAATCGCGATGACTTTGCCTTGGTGCTTTTTACCCAAAAAACCTGTCCCATTTGCGAAGCGTCCCGCTCCGTCAACCGATTGTTTGTCAATCGCCATGGTTGGTTGGTGAAGGA
>CAXHFH010000201.1:0-1533 GCA_964015995.1 uncultured Alphaproteobacteria bacterium | reverse complement strand
GGTCTGCGCCCTCTTCAATTCGCCGTTTGATGAATCAACATTTCCAGCTTACATCGACGCCCCCGCCTATCTCAATAGCCTTGCTTTCCCCTGCCCGCTTAAACGTGTTGGGGCAAGTGAATTCCGTTATACGGAACAAGTCTGTGAAGTCGGTTTCTTTCGATTGATCGTCATACCGCATGCGCGGGTTTTAGATATGACGCTCGCCGCTTGGCAAGGTTTCATGAACGGGGCTGTTCCCGTTTGGTCACTTTGAAAAAGAAAGGAATGTCAGACATGAATATATATGATGCAGCCAAGATTTTAGGATTAACAGGAAGCCTAAAACCAGACGATACAAAAGCAGCCTATCGCGCCGCGTGTAAAAAATATCATCCAGATATAAACCCCGTAGGCGAAGAGATGATGAAAATCATCAATCAAGCATATGACTCCTTGAAAGATTACACTGGTGAAATGAAGTCAGAGCAGACTGATTATGGTGACTTGCTCAATGATGCTTTAAATGCGGTTTCTAGCCTCCCTACTCTGGTAATTGAGATTTGCGGTTCATGGGTATGGGTAACAGGTGAAACGCGTGAGCATAAAGATGCGCTTAAAGAAGCAGGCTTTAAATGGGCAGCTAAAAAGAAGGCATGGTATTTTAGACCTGAGGAATTTTCTAGCCGCTCTAAAGGCACAAAGAGCCTTGATGAGATACGCGAGAAATACGGATCAAAAAGACCGCATAGAGGAAGCAACTTGCTAGCGCGGAGGTCAGCATGACCCCGCAAGCAAAAGTAGAAGAGATTGCTCTTTATCTTGGCAAGCCGTGGAAATTTTCACGGCTTGGTGAGCCATCGAAATGGCGCTTTGAAATCATAGACGGATGCGGGCGCGGTTTATATTTCAGGCTCGAAAAAGAGCGGTTCAAAATCGGCGGCATGTTCCCCCGAAAGAAGTGCATTGCATACCGTAATGATTACAAAGAGATCAGTGTAAATTTACACCGTAATTCAAAAAGTATCACCGCTGATGTTTCGAGAAAGCTATTGCCTACGTACCTTAAAGCCTATGAAAGCGCCCTACTCCGTTACAATGAAGAACGAGAAAAAACAGAACATTTACACTTGATTGCCAGTGCAATTACACATGTCACACCAGGGCGCATTTCAGATCATAGCCGTGCGCGTAAAACGGTTTACTTTGATAAAGGGACGGCAGAAATTTGGTCGAGTGGTGACATAAATTTACAGCTGAATAGATTATCAATCACGCAAGTGATACGAATAGTATCATTAATGAAAGAAGAGAATATAGACGTCTAAAAATTTGGGGGCTTGCGCCCCCTACTCTACTATAAATTTTTAGAATGATATTTTTATAATGCCGGATTGTATTACCGTTGTTGCAATCACGCCCAGTAAAGCGATTAACGCTAAGCCTGCATAAATTTTATTTGCTTTGCTCAAATCTTTCTTTTCAGCTAATAGCAATTCTTTCTGTTTGGCCTCTTCTTCGGCCTGCTCTTTTGCTGATTTTTCTTGGTTAGCT
>CAXHFH010000200.1:0-1554 GCA_964015995.1 uncultured Alphaproteobacteria bacterium | reverse complement strand
CGAATTGGCTTTCGATCAAGGCTTTATAGGGTTTTGTATCAATACCTTGCAGTTCCACACTGAAAAAGGCTTCATCCAATTTATCCAAAAACCCATATTCTTCTAACGCAGCCTGATATCCGGCGGGATCATCATCATGTTCCATAAATATGTGCTTCGCATCAATAGACAAGCTCACAATAGCATCAGCAGCATTTGTGATCACATTTCTTTCGCCTTGAACCGTCCGAAGTTCACTTATCGGTGCAACATCGTCCAAATTCGTCAAGGGTGATATGGTAACCGCCCCTTCTGAAGTGATTTGCCCAACCTTTATAACTGCAGGGTCAATGTTATCCGGCAGGTTAATGTTCACGGCAATTTGCCCATTAACACTAATATCAATATTGCCGGTGTCAAAGTTATATGCACTGGTCACTGCACCCGGCTCATTATGCTCAATAACAAAGTTTGTATTATCGGCAACAAGGTTATCTTCTGCCTTATAATTAATTGTGAATTCATGCGCAGAATCCAAGACTCTGTTTTCATCAATCCTAATAGCGAAATGCGTACTTTCATCAGCAATAGCAAACTGACCACGCTTCAAATGCTCAGGCTGCTCATCAGGTATAAAGTTAAGATCATCACGTGAATTACCAGTCCCCAGATTAACGACCACAACATGCTCATGGTTATCCATGTCATGTCCCTTATGTGCCGATAGTTTGACGCGCTCTTCCGGCGCACCTTCACTGAACAGGTCAAAACTAACAACCCTATTCCCCTGCTCTTTGACCTCATCATTTGTTTCGATGGGGCCCTCAGACTCACCAAGCGCAATAATCGTAGAATGCGGTGCAACGCGCTCATCATAAAGAGCTTTTGCATCTTCTTCCGACAAGCCTTGTCTTTGTAGAGCAGCAAGCAACAATACCTCTGCTGTGTGAAGACGGCTTTCAGAAAGCGCCTGATTTCTATCAGCATCACCGGATGTATCGGCATGGCCGGTCATTTTCAGTTCAAATTCCGCATTATTCACCAGAATCTCGGCGACTTCGTCCATATTCACATTTTCGTAACCGGTTGCGGCAACGATATCTTTGGGGGTGTGGGCATCATATCCATGTTCAAAGTACAAACCGCCCTTTTGCTCGACACGCTCACCTTCAACAACTTCGATCTGTTTATCGACTTCCGGTTTTGTCACAATATTCCTGAGGCCGATATCTTCGCCCGTAAAATCCCGTCGTCTTGGGTCTTCTAAATTAACATTGAGGTAGGTATATCGCTGACCATGATCGTAATTAGCGCCAAACACGCCCCTGACGTGTCTTATTAATCTATCTGCATGATCTTCATAACCCGGCACGTCATGCGTTTGTGAATCGCCTGTATCAATGCCATCTAGAACAGATTTACCCATATTACCCTCTATTTTCTTAATTATTTTTTTTATATCTATATTTTTACCATAAAACACAAAAAAAAAGCAAGAACAGCCTTACTTTGGTTACATCTCTAAAATTTTTGTGAAAAGTGGTGATCGCTGAGAGATTCGAACTCTCGACCTAC
>CAXHFH010000199.1:0-1597 GCA_964015995.1 uncultured Alphaproteobacteria bacterium | reverse complement strand
TTCTTTTATATCTTATTTATTATTGGGCTTAATTATTGTTTAAAGCAAATGCGGTAATATCTGGCTTACTGTCTTCTGACCCTGCGACATCACCTGCCGACGCCCTTTCAGACGCTCGCATTACAAAATTCTCACCATATTTATTTTGAGCGGCGAGTAATATCGCATCACTGTGCTCAATATACTCATCGTATGTATATAAGTGCGTATCACGCGCGAGGTAATACTTAAGCAAAACCTCCATTTCCTCAACTGTATCAGGAAACCCGTACTCATAATCACCCTCTTCACCCGGATCAGCATTGATAAAAACAAGAGGATTATCATTAACCATAATCAAAATATCCCCCTCACGAATAGGCACCGTAAAATCACCCGGATACGATATCTCTGCACCATCATGATTCTTCAAAGGAATAATCCCCTGCACCTCTGCACCATAAACTTCAGCAAAGCCAGGAACCCTCGTGTCCTCATTGAGCGCTTCCCCAGTACCCGGTATAAGACCAACATCCGCGTACTCATAACCGCTCATCAGCTCGGCAATCCTCTTATGAACATCTCTGAACTGATCTCTTCCATCATATCCAGCAGAAAGCGGCCTATAGGGCTCATTACCAACAACAACACCGATAAAAATACCAGCCTTTTTTTCCGCTGCTCTTTTTTCACGAAATTCAAAGAACCCCTCAAGAGAAATTGTATTTTCCTCTCTTGCAACCGGTGCCTTAATTTGCCCGCGTTGCGCATATTCGCGCACAATATCAGGCGTAATTTCAACCATTTGCCCATTAATTTTACCTGTTCTAAACTGCAATTCAGTATCAGGAACCTGAGCATTAACAAAACCGCTTGTCTGCTGACCTTGCGTTGTCACATGTGTCCTATCTACTGTCGCCGTGTTATCCGCGTGTAAATCTTGGGAAAAGGCTGGTGTAGATAACCCTGCTACAACAATGGCAGCAGCAACTGTATTTGTAATTTCTCTCAATATAGACATTAATTCATCCCTATTTTCTTTAAATTATAAAAACGCACTAATTTACCCGCAACATATGCACGCCTTCTTCATATAACAATTAAAGAATAATCGTTGATATGTCAAATATTTACTAAGCGCGGTTACGTAAAATTTTTAGTACAACAGATCACATATAACAAGCATATGTCATCTTGGAGCCCAGAGCGACAGCATCGCTGTATTCACCCTCTTCAGCAACTTGATAGAGTTTACCAACCAAAAGAGGAACAGGGTCCTCCGTAGCACCAAAGGTCGTCTCCGTCAGGTCAGGGGCGTCATTCTCATATTTACGAATGACACTATCCATACTTTGCCTTCTTTTAATCGAATCAAGCGTGCCCAAAACGATCTTATTTAATTGACCACAGGCACCAAAGCGCTGCTCCATGTCATAGGCTTTGGAAGGATCAGAGTCTTTAACGGCCGTTTTCATACAGCTTTGATACTCACTCATCGTGTTATATCTTGCTTGATCAATACCTTGCTCTCTAATGAGTGTAAATTTTTCTTCAATATAAGGCTGTATAATCTTTGATTCAGAAAGCTCAGCAGGCAAACTGCCCTCATTATATTTTT
>CAXHFH010000198.1:0-1598 GCA_964015995.1 uncultured Alphaproteobacteria bacterium | reverse complement strand
GTTCAATGATATCAAGCTCTGCATCCATACAGGCCGCTAGACGGATCATCGCACCGCAATTTTGTGGGATATCCGGCTGATATAGGGCGATTTTCATGGATGTGTCCTTATGTTTTTCCACATTTTTCTAACTTGTTTGGCATAAAAAAACAATTTTCTTTTACAAGACTGGAAAGCAGGGGCTTGATCTATTATAAAGAGAAGATTAAAAGACTTCTCAAAGATTAATCTTCGATTTTAAAAATTATTACAAGAGGTTCAGGCAAGGATGTCAGCCGATACAAATTCAAAAAACGATCATGATGGCGAAACACGCCGTGATTTCATGCAGCTTTTGGCTGCCGCATTCGGGGGGATTGGCGGTGTTGCTGCATTGTGGCCCATGATTAACTCCCTTAACCCTGCGAAAGACACTCTTGCGTTGTCAACCGTTGAGGTGACCTTGACGGATATTCCAAAGGGGCAGTCAAAAACAGTAATGTGGCAAGGTAAGCCTGTGTTTATTCGTCACAGAACAGATGAAGAGATTAAAGCCGCTGCAGATGTTGACGTGCAAAGCCTGACGGACAAACAAACAGATGCAGATCGCGTGCAAAAGCCTGAATGGCTTGTGACTGTGGGCGTATGTACACATCTTGGCTGTATTCCGCAGGGGCAGAAACCTTCGGACAACCGCGGGCAATATGGTGGTTGGTTCTGTTCATGTCACGGATCGGAATATGATACATCAGGCCGCATCCGCAAAGGGCCGGCACCAAAGAATCTGCCGGTTCCGCCATATGCGTTTTTAAATGATACAACAATCAAGATTGGGTAAGGACAACGAAGATGGGAAGTGGACCACGCGAAGAATTTGATAACCCAGTTGTAGAGTGGATTGATTCACGTCTACCAATTTTTACCGTTCTGAATAAAGAATATGGCGTTTTTCCAACGCCAAGGAATTTCAATTATTTCTGGAATTTCGGTGCGATCTCTATGTTTATGCTGGTGACGATGATCCTCACCGGTATTTTTCTGGCGATGCACTATACCGCAGACACCAAACTGGCCTTCGATAGCGTAGAGCGCATCACGCGTGACGTTAATGGCGGTTGGTTGCTCCGTAATATTCACATGAACGGTGCGTCGTTCTTCTTTATTGCCGTTTATATCCATATGTTCCGTGGTCTTTATTACGGTTCATATAAACGTCCGCGCGAATTGCTGTGGATTTTGGGTGTGATTATTTTCCTTCTGATGATGGCCACGGCCTTTATTGGTTATGTTTTGCCTTGGGGGCAGATGAGCCTGTGGGGTGCGACAGTTATCACCAACTTGTTCTCTGCAATACCGTTTGTCGGCGAAAGCATCGTACAATTATTGTGGGGGGGCTTTGCCGTTGATAACCCGACATTGACGCGTTTCTTTGCGTTGCATTACCTTTTGCCGTTTGTCATTTTCGCCGTTGTGTTCTTGCATGTATGGGCATTGCACGTGACGGGCTCTAATAACCCGCTGGGGATTGAGCCAAAAGGCCCGCAAGATACGTTGCCATTCAACCCGTATTATACCTGTCTCTTATACACATCTCCGAGCCCACGAGACGTCTGAGTATC
>CAXHFH010000197.1:0-1614 GCA_964015995.1 uncultured Alphaproteobacteria bacterium | reverse complement strand
CTGCATATTTTGGGCCTTCTTGATTCTCCTTCATCTGGTCAAATATTGATGAATGAAAGAGACGTATCAAACTTATCTGAGAAAATGCGTACAAAACTACGTAGCAATCATATTGGTTTTATTTATCAGTTTCACCATCTTCTTCCTGAATTTAGTGCATTAGAAAATGTCGCGATGCCTAAAATCATCGCAGGGCATAATGCCGACGACGCAAAGGATAAGGCTGCAGATCTACTTGAGCAACTTGGCTTGGCTGAGCGACTAAAGCACAGGCCAGCGACTTTATCGGGTGGTGAGCAACAGCGTGTGGCAATTGCCCGCGCGCTTATGAATGACCCAACACTTTTATTTGCAGATGAGCCGACAGGAAACCTTGACCCGGAAACATCAGCCGAAGTTTTTGAAATGTTACTCAACCTTGTGCGTAAACGTGGAATTGGGGCGTTGATTGCGACACATAATATCGAACTTGCGCAACAAATGGATCGTATTCTCGAAGTAAAATCGGGACGAATTTTGCCTTATTGATATTTGCGATAGATATCCCCCTAATTTCTTTGCTAGTGTGTCACCATGAGTGAAAATTTTGTGCATCTTCATGTACACTCTGCCTATTCTTTGGCGGAGGGAGCGATCAAGGTTAAAGACCTTGTGAAGATGTGCGTGCATGCCAAAATGCCAGCCGTCGCCATTACCGATACGAACAACCTTTTCGGCGCGATGGAATTTGCACTAGAAGCCTCCAAAGCTGGTATTCAACCTATATTAGGGTGTCAAATCACCATCGATGATGATGGGCATCAGCTTGTCTTGTTGGTTCAAAATGAAACTGGCTATAGAAACCTATGCAAAATCATCAGTGACGCCTATATGCATGATGATAGCCAGGGTGATATCCAAAGCTCGATTACTGAAATATCTCAATTTTCAGATGGCTTGATTTGTTTGAGTGGTGGAGCCAAAGGACATATTTCTGATGCTGTCTTTCATGGCCAAATCGAAAAAGCAGAAGAAAGCCTAAAAGCCTTAAAGGATATCTTCAAAGATAGACTTTACATTGAGATACAGCGTCACAACTTACCTGAAGAAGATCAAGTTGAAGGCAAAATGATTGACCTAGCGTATCAATATGATGTGCCGCTAGTTGCCACAAACGATTGTTACTTTAAAGACCGCGGAGCGCATGAGGCGCATGATGCTCTTCTTTGTATTGCTGATGGACGTTATGTTACAGAACAAGACCGACGCAAGGTTACAGGAGATCATTATTTCAAATCTACGAACGAAATGATTGAATTATTCAAAGATTTGCCTGAGGCCATACAGAATACGTCGGTGATAGCACAGCGTTGCTCTTATCTTTTGAAGCCAATCGCTCCAATATTGCCGCCGTTCGAAACAGAGAGTAAGCGCCCGGAATTTGAAGAATTGGTTGCGCAATCAAAAGAAGGTTTAGAATGGCGTTTAGACAAATTTATTTATGAAGAAGGCCTCAAAGACGCCGAGAAGGAAGAAATTGCGAAGCCTTATTTTGAACGCTTGGACTTTGAACTCGATGTTATCAATAAGATCTGTCTCTTATACACATCTGACGCTGCCGACGAATCCAGAGGT
>CAXHFH010000196.1:0-1617 GCA_964015995.1 uncultured Alphaproteobacteria bacterium | reverse complement strand
CACCTCTGGATTCGTCGGCAGCGTCAGATGTGTATAAGAGACAGCCCTTAGAGTGTCGCACAGGGGGCTGCATTCGATCACTTGCGAACCATTGCTCACGTGATTTATTATTCAGGCCGAATTGCAATTTTTCATAAGAATTACATTGAAGGTCGTGCCCTTTTTGATTCAGGAACCAGCTTCGCATTGCCAGTTGCAGTGTTTGCACGTTTTTTGTGGAGGCGGATGCCTGGGGGCTGTTCGGCCGCACATGAATCGGCACGCGATACTGATCGCAATCCGTCGCCGCCGATCGCATTCAGTGCGCGCATTGTATATATTCGTGATTTATTCTTCTTGAATGCAAAAATTTATAATCAATCCTCGCGGGGATAAATGAGCAAGCTGCTGACGTCAGCGATTTTAAATATGTTTAAATTGAATTCCCTAACTTAAACCCCTGTGCAAAAAATCGCCCGCTTGCGTTATGTGTAATTACGGGCGTACTTCCGATTTTGCACCGATGATTGCTCAGCAGTTATCACACGGCGCCGAATTGTTAGGACATAGGGTTCGCATTTGTGCAGTTAAGCAAAGCAACATTGAATATGCATATTGCATTTCGTGTAAGGATGCAATGAGGCAGGGGAAATGATGGTGCAGAACAAAACTAATTGCGACAGCCGGGTATTGTCGCTCATTGTACACAAACAGCACTTCATTAATTATCATATCATTTGTAAGGCAAAATATTCGCACTGCATTCAATTGAATCTCCAGCATACACACTACAATGCATTATTTTCTTGAAACAATGTATGTGCAATGATCTTGATTTTCATAACTGCCTCATTAAAATATATGTAAATGCAAAAGAAGGGGCTGAACCAAGCTGCTGGTTCTTCAGAGAGAAACAAATGCTGAGGTGTAAGGGTGTCAACGGAAAGGCCCTGCTGCCAAACATGCGCAATATTGAATCCAGCGCCCCGTTGAATCCTGCAACTTGCATGCTGCGGAAAGTTTGCTCCGACCAAAAGTTTCCAGGATTCCCCCCCGGACCGCGCGGGGAATCCTGCAATTTACATATTGCAAAAGTTTCGCCCAATCAAACTTATGCAAGATTGCTGCCCTGACCCTTTCAGCTTGCATTTTCAACACGTTTGTCGTGCAGGTGGGTATACGGGTGTTGCTGGGCTGAACATCAACAACCAAACCCTTGCTAATGCATGCCTCTGCTGCGCCGGGATGCCACGCAGGAGGTCGGCGGTGTTTCGGCAAACACAAAGTTTATAATCCAGGACTGGTCCGAGGCATATCATATGAATTCCATTGAATGCATGCCCCGATATGTTTGTCTGCAGTCGCAATTTGATTGTTCTTTATTTCCAGCGCAGCAACACCCCGAGACCCGCCTGCGCGACTACAATGACGACAATGCAACAGGCAATATGCACAGCGGGTTCATAAGATCACAATTGCATTTATTAGATGCGAGTTCAGGGACACGCCGGCAATTCAGCCGGGAATTTTTAAATCATGTCAAGCACTTTGTAAGAACATAACATACAGGTCCCTGTGAGGAATATTGCAAGCACTGTCTCTTATACACATCTCCGAGCCCACGAGACGTCTGAGTAT
>CAXHFH010000195.1:0-1627 GCA_964015995.1 uncultured Alphaproteobacteria bacterium | reverse complement strand
TCAGTTACATCACGCTGACACATTCTAAAAGTAATCATATTTCTGATTCTTCTTACGATGAAACTCGTCAATGGGATGGGCTGAGTCCTTTTGGTGTTGAAGTCGTCAAAGAAATGAACCGCCTGGGAATGATGATTGATATTTCTCACGTTTCTGACGAAGCCTTCTTCCAAGTGCTTGAATTATCGAGTGCGCCGACGGTAGCCACGCATTCCTCGTTAAGGCACTTTGTGCCAGATTTTGAGCGCAACGTGTCCGATGAAATGATGATTGCATTGGCTAAAAACGATGGTGTTTTGCAACTGAATTTTGGCGACTACTTTATTCGTGACGTTAGAAATAACCCTGACTTGAAAGTGACCATTGCCGATGTGGTTGACCATGTCGATCGAGTCGTCGATTTAGTCGGGATCGATCACATTGGGATAGGTTCTGATTATGACGGCATCCCACGATTGCCGGTTGGCCTTGAAGACGTATCAACTTACCCGCAATTCATTAAAGAGCTCTTGGTGCGCGGCTACTCCGATGAAGACATCAAAAAAATAATGAACGGCAACATCTTGAGGGTCTGGAAAGAAGTCAGACGCTTGGCTGATGACTAATTTTTTAAAAGGTTTTGGTTATTTTTTAATTTGGGGTGATTTTTATCTGTTGTTTTTTGCGCTTCATGCACTCGTTGTGGGGCCTATTAATTTTGAAGAGCATCTGCAAGTTCATCTAAACGTTTTCTTTCCTGTCATCGAATGGTTTAAAAATTTAAACAGTCTTTTTCGAGCTTACATAGAATTCATCTATACCTTGCCAGCACTATTACTTTATCTTTTGAGGTTTTCGGTTTCTACGTTAATTGGGATTTGGTTGGTCAAAAAATACGCTTAATCTAAATCGCGCATTTCATAAACAGCTTTTTCAGATATCTCGTGATAATTACTGACGTTTTTTTGAAACTCAGTGAAGGAATCACGAATTTCTCGAAATAACGGATCCTCTGCAGCTAATTCATCAACCAACTCATTGGTTATCTCTCTAAATCTTCTTAAAACATCATCCGGCAGTTTACGAAGTTGCACGTCATGATCGTTAACCAAAGTTTCAAGGGCTTGATTGTTTCTGGCCGTATACTCATCGAGCATATCTTGATTCACAGCGCGGGCAGCGACTTTCAAAATACTCTGTAAGTCTGCTGGCAGAGTCTCAAATGCCTCCTTGTTCACAAGGGTTTCCAGCACTGCACCGGGTTCATGCCAACCGGGGTAATAATAGTATTTAGCCGCCTGATGAAGGCCAAAAGTGAAATCGTTATAAGGTCCTATCCATTCGGCAGCATCGATGACTCCTGTTTGTAGATTGGTAAAGATTTCGCTGCCCGGCATCAACACCGATTCACCGCCAGCTCGAGTAAAAACTTTTCCTGCTAATCCGGGGATACGCATGCGCACTCCTTTAATATCTTCCAAAGAATTGATTTCCTTGTTGAACCATCCTGCCATTTGCACGCCCGTGTTACCGCCAGTTAAAGGCAGTAAGTTATATGGAGCGTAGGCTTTTTGCCACAACTCAAGGCCACCGCCGTAATGCAACCATGCGTTCATCTCTTGGGCATTCATGCCAAAAGGGAGGGCTG
>CAXHFH010000194.1:0-1628 GCA_964015995.1 uncultured Alphaproteobacteria bacterium | reverse complement strand
CAGACGTCTCGTGGGCTCGGAGATGTGTATAAGAGACAGTTCTTCCAACTGCCCCGTTAGTCTGCGGATTTCCTTTTCCATTTGTTGGAATCGAATTTCGGCAGCCGCTGCAGATGATTGCTGTGCCAACGCGGGCGAAATACTCCCCGCCATCAGCACAAGTGTGAAGACACCTAATAAAGGTGTCTTACGCATGTTTAATGTTTTCAATGTAATTGCCATGGTTTTATTATCCCTATGGTTTATTGAAATTTACTGAACTTTTGTTACACCGCGGCGGTTTTGGCTCCACGCGTTTTCATTCGCACCTGGAACTGCCGGACGTTCTTTACCGAAGCTAACCACGGTTAAACGTGACGGACTAACACCCAGAGCAACAAGGTAATTCTTCACAGAATTTGCGCGGCGCTCACCAAGTGCAAGGTTATATTCGCGTGTCCCGCGCTCATCCGCGTGGCCTTCAACAACAACACCAACACTTTGGTACTGACCAAGCCAAGCAGCCTGATTTTCCAATGTTGAGCGTGCAGACGCCGTCAGATCAGAACTGTCTGTTTCGAAGAAGATGCGATCCCCTACATTTACAACCAAATCGGCTTGTGTGCCGGGAACCGGCCCATCATCAGAATAAAGTCCCGCGCCATCATCAACGATGACACCATCATTCGCGCCAGTCATACCTATTTCACCATCGCTGGAGTTGGTACCACAAGCGGACAGCACAAAAACGGCTGAAAAAATCATAAAATAACGAGCAAGCATAAAATCTTCCCTTCATAAAAACTCAAAAACAAAATCCGAATCCTTTAAAGAATCTATCGGATTAATACAGTAATGAGTCTTAGAGCCTTCTAAAGTGGCTTGCAAGGATTTCAACATTATAGAGGTAAAAGTCCCGTGCATAGGATTGTGCATAACTAATCCGGCAATTCAGACAGCAACAATAATGCATCACGTCTGTCGTAGTCGTTCGGAGCTCTTTCGATATAGTCATTCAAGCATACTTTGGCTTGCTCTATATTATTGGTGCGTGCGAACAAAACCCCCGCATCCAACAGCAGGCGGTATTCCTCCGGCATCAATAGGCGCATACGTTTAACCATGGATAATGCCTGATCATACTCCCCCATTTCGATACGGCGGTGTTTGATATGATTACACAGATGAATAACCGTTTGGCGCGCATCCAACCCTTCTAAATATTCTGTGGATAGCTCTGCCTCATCACCCAGAGTTTGTTTCACAAGCGCCCTGAGATTATGCGCCTCCATAATTTTACAACCGGAAGACGGATCAAAAATCAGACGCTCTCCGTTATATTCTAAACGGCATAAAAACTGTGACGGCAGGTTCAGGCCATCTATTTGCCATCCCTGTGAACGTGCAACATCCATATAAAGGACACATAATGCCGTAGAGCAACCACGCCCGCGATCTATTACGCGGATAATATCTGCGCCTTCGAGAATTTCATGGTTCTTTGAATCTTGCTGATAATCGTGAATATCTGCGATCACGTGCTTTAATGCGGCCAGACGCGTGCGCACATCATCGTCACTGCCCGCACCACGAAGAGCCTTATATCGACGCTCAGCCTCCCCGGACATTTTTTTTAAATGATTAATATA
>CAXHFH010000193.1:0-1640 GCA_964015995.1 uncultured Alphaproteobacteria bacterium | reverse complement strand
TGAGGGATCAGCGATACGCCGTATCGGATACCTTCGCTGGCTGCGAAACCTGGCTATCGGATTAGGCAATGGCCCTTATTCGGAAGCGGGAATAAACGCATTAAAACGCAAATCAACCATTCAGGATGAAATGCTACAAGAACATATCCAGTGGGCAATAAATGAGTTAACAGTGAAAAAAGAGGTTAAACAACTGCCATGCAAAAAACATTAATTATTATCGGTATTGTTATCGTAATAATTGGGCTGGCGTGGCCATGGTTAAGCACGCTGCCGTTAGGCCGCCTGCCCGGAGATATCATCTATAAAAAAGATAACTTCAGTTTTTACTTTCCGATTACAACCATGATATTGGCAAGCATCATTATTACATTGATAGGTTGGTTGTTTAGGCAGTTTTAGAATCTCTTTGCACCCTGGCTTCTTTATCCAATAAATAAGCAACCGCATTCTGAAAAAATGTATCGGTACTAAGCTGATCCATTGCATCCTCCGGGTGAAACTGAATACCCATTATAGGTTTGTATCGATGTTCTGCGGCAGCGACACCATTGCTATAACGCGCCAGCTCGATAAATTCATTGCCGAGACGCCGAATACGAAAGGCATGTTTATAACGCCCTGTAAATGATCGCTCTTCGTAAAAGATCGGATGCGGCCGAACGACTGTTGTTCGGTAGTGACCAAAATGGGGTTGAAAGCGCAATTGAACTGCTTTTGAATAGGCCTTCGCCAACAAATGAAAACCGAAACAGATACCAATGATAGGTTTACGACATTCATGAAGACTCTGCAGATACCTGCGGTACCAGGTGTGAGCGCCAAACACCGGTAAATAAGAGGTGCCAGACAAGACAATAAGATCATAAACATCCAGTCGATCCAAGTCTTCCCGCCAATGTACTATATCGAGCCGATAATCCTGCATCAGGGCTTCGAAATGATTGATATATTGGGTGCCGTTGTCAATAATGAGTATTCTTTTTTCAATCACATTCCTGTTCCCTAAATCCCCTTATCCGTACCCCTTTGATACTGGCTCAGAAATAGTTCGTGATGTAGATGCTATTATGATAAAAACTGCTTATCGATAAAGCTGCCACCAAGCAAGTCAAAAGCAAATAAACCCCAATTAATTTAGCCTAATGAAAAAACACCCCATTGAAGGTTTTAGCAACAGCACTGTGAACCTCAGCCAGCTTCCCTCCCTTGCGGGGATTCCCTATCAAGTGCTCTCCCCGGAATATCCTAAACTGGTTGTATTACAATCTACAGTTATTGCGACCTTTCCACTGCTGGTGATTGGCGGCTTTATAGCTCTGTTTTCGCAACTATCATTTTCACAGCAGCCCCAGAATGAACCGTTGGATTTTAATGTCATCTTTTATTCCCTGCTGCTTTTTGGGTTGTTGATAACGGGCTTTATTTACTTAAGTTACCTGGAAGCCAAATCAAAACGCTATTGCCTGCGCCAACATGATTTGATTCTGCACTATGGTGTGCTGTCTAAAAACACCATCGCACAACCATTTCATCGCGTGCAACACATAGAAGTGAGTCAAAATCCCCTGGAATTACGTTTTGGCCTGGCAAGCCTTAAGCTTTTTAGTGCAGGAGGTTTTCGTCACACCTTTGCAATA
>CAXHFH010000192.1:0-1661 GCA_964015995.1 uncultured Alphaproteobacteria bacterium | reverse complement strand
GCAACACCAAATTGATTGGCTGCGGCCTGTGGACGGTCGTCATGTTGAATTTCACCAATCAAGCCAATATCCCATATTGTTTCAAATGCTCCGTAATAAGTATATTCTACACCCACAACAGTCGCCGCAAAATCATGAGCGCCAATTAAGCTGCTTTGGGTGCCATGAAGGCTTTCCCATTTGAGCAATGTTACATTGCCCGTATATTGAGCTTCAAATCCTATTGATTTTTGTAAAGCGTAATGGGGGTTTAATGCGCTTCCATTACTGTTGACAGACAAAATAGGATCACGAGCGGTACCGTAAAAAACACTTCCTGCTAGATCCCAATCTCCAGCAAAGCTAGACAAGCGTGCCGCAAAGTCATCTGCATCCTTGCCATCCTTACGCGCATATTGTGCAGAACTGACCGGAACTCCACTACTCGGATGCGCGTCACTATCATTAAATGTTTTTTCTCGAAAACTAGAAATATACCAAAGCTGCAGGTCACCAATATCTAGATAGCGTTCAGCAGATATAGATGGTGCCCCAAGTTTACCTGATTTACCCTCATTTGCTGCAGCATCGGACTGATTAATAACATCAACAACATTTTTACTTTCTGCCTTACCCCAAAATTCCTGACGATTTCCAACAAAAAAATCAAATCCGGCGAAGGGACTGCGAAAATAAGCCTGTCGAGCTTCAGTGATCCGGCGACCACTATCTTTTTTATCCCCACGGAAAATGAATTCACCCACAATTCGACTTTCCTCAAAATCATGAAAGGCATCAATCTTTACTTCTGCCGAGCGCCCTTCTGACGCCGTACCATCAGCATGATCAGGATAAAAATCTAGCCGTGATGAAAGCGTACCATTAACCTTACCAGCAAAAGCCGGTTGTGTTAACAAAAGGACAATAGCAAAGCAACGAGCATAATACGTAATCATCGTGTCCGTTTCAATGCGGATTTTTCAAAATCACGTTCGGTCATACCGGTCTGAAACTTCCAATCGGCAAACACGAGTTCCGTTTTCTTGCCTGTCTGGTGATTAATCATAACCAAACGATTAGACCGCCAGAATTTATCTAGATATTGATTATAATCTTCATAGGTCAAGGTTTTCAAAAGTGCGTCTTTGCGGTCATAGAAATCAATTTTGTGAACGCGGTACTCAGCCTTATCCATCCAAACGATCTGGCGCTTATAGCCACTTTTGCGATCAACCGGATCATATTCAACAACAAAACAGTCAAGACCATTCAACTCTTCATCACGCAGATAATTATAGGTGTATTTTTCAACTTCCTGACTGGCGATATCTTCATACGAAAATTCACTACCCATAAAAGGACCTGCCTTATTTGACGATGCGATACGCTTAACGCGTTTCAGAGCTGGCAAATATAGCCATTGGTCATCCGAGTCAGCCTTTTTTGTATGTGAAAGGAAAGCTGTGCCACGCACATCACCTGGACTATCAAATATCACCAGAGACTTATCACCTTCGTTATCACCCTCAAACGTTCTATTACGGATCGCACGTTCAGTTGATTGGCCATATTTATCCATTAAGATCATTTTTATCTGGGCGGTTGAATTACCAAACCCCTTGTCGCGGCTATCGGCTTCAATCGCAATCTCTAGTCCTTTTTCAGGCGAGGCAATTGCCGCC
>CAXHFH010000191.1:0-1763 GCA_964015995.1 uncultured Alphaproteobacteria bacterium | reverse complement strand
AAGATCTTCGCCTGCCTCTCCAAAAAGTGACACTTGACGGGATGACTTTTGTTCATGGATTGCGCTTGAATAGCTTACCAAAGCATCAAGCGCCTCAAAAACACGCCGCCGATTTGGATCAAGTTGATCAAAAGCCCCTGCGCGTGCCAACATTTCAAGTGGTCGTTTCCCGACCTTTTTAAGCTCCACGCGGCGCGCGAAATCGAACAGGGTTGCAAACGGTCTTTCAACGCCATCCACTTCACGCGCTGTGACGACCAATTTCATTGCATCTTCGCCCACATTTTTGAGTGCGCCAAGCGCATATAAAAGTGCGCCATCGTCCACGTCAAAAGTCGCCTGAGAACGGTTCACGCATGGCGGAATATATGGCAGCGAGAGCTCTTTTTTTACTTCTTCAAAATAAACTGCAAGTTTATCGGTTAGATGTATATCACAATTCATGACACCTGCCATGAATTCAACAGGATGATTGGCCTTAAGCCAAGCGGTCTGATAGCTCACCACCGCATAAGCGGCTGCATGGGATTTGTTAAACCCGTAGTTTGCAAATTTTTCCAAAAGGTCGAAAACCTCGGAGGCTTTTTTTGCTTCGACGCCGTTTTCAGCAGCCCCTTTTTCGAATTTAGGTCGTTCCGCATCCATGGCTTCTTTAATTTTTTTCCCCATTGCACGGCGCAGTAGATCTGCACCACCAAGCGTGTAATTTGCCATGACCTGGGCAATTTGCATCACCTGTTCCTGGTAGACGATGATGCCCTGCGTCTCTTCAAGGATATTATCAATGAGGGGATGGATTGATTCCCGTTTCCGCAGGCCATTTTTCACCTCACAATATGTAGGGATATTTTCCATGGGTCCTGGACGATAAAGCGCGACAAGCGCAACGATGTCTTCGATGCAAGTGGGCTTCATACGCTTAAGCGCATCCATCATACCGCTGGATTCCACCTGAAAAACTGCTACGGTTTTGGCAGATGAATAAAGGTTATAGGTCCGACCATCGTCCAATGGGATTGCTGCAATGTCATCTACAGCGCCCTTAGGCGGCGCATAAAGCGTATTTCCGTCAATCCCAATATGAAGGTGCCGTCCCGATTTCAGGATCAGATCAACGGCGTTTTGTATGACGGTTAAGGTTTTCAGACCTAGAAAGTCGAATTTTACCAGTCCTGCCCGTTCCACCCATTTCATATTGAATTGGGTTGCAGGCATTTCAGAGCGAGGATCTTGGTAAAGCGGGACAAGATGATCCAACGGTCTGTCGCCAATCACAACGCCTGCCGCATGGGTTGATGCATTTCTTAGTAACCCTTCGATCTGCTGCGCATAGGTAAGCAAGCGATTGACGACTTCCTCGTTATGAGCCTCTTCCCGGAGGCGGGGTTCATCGGCAAGTGCTTTTTCAATACTGACAGGTTTTACGCCCTCAACAGGGATCATTTTGGACAGCCGATCTACTTGACCATATGGCATCTGCAAAACGCGTCCGATATCGCGCACTGCGGCCTTTGACAAGAGCGCACCAAAGGTGATAATCTGACCGACTTTATCACGCCCATATTTTTCTTGGACGTATTGAATGACCTCTTCACGTCGATCCATACAGAAATCGATGTCGAAATCGGGCATGCTTACACGGTCAGGATTGAGGAAGCGTTCAAACAGGAGCGAATAACGCAGAGGGTCAAGATCCGTGATGGTCAGCGCGTACGCAACAAGACTCCCTGCGCCAGAACCTCGGCCGGGGCCCACCGGGATGT
>CAXHFH010000190.1:0-1765 GCA_964015995.1 uncultured Alphaproteobacteria bacterium | reverse complement strand
ACACCTCTGGATTCGTCGGCAGCGTCAGATGTGTATAAGAGACAGGAATATGATCCGCCAAAAGCGTCTCGAGATCTTCATTTTTAGTAAAAAGCGTCCTGAGGAGCTCGGCTTCCTCCTTGATGGTTGGCTCTTCGGGTAATACATCCAACCCTGCGGCTGATACTTTTTTATGCGCAAGCGCGCCAAGCAAAGCCCTAACATCCATGACATCGCCGCGCGCCGTATTAATAATAACCACGCCATCTTTCATGCGATCAAATTCATCATGAGAGATCAAATTTTTCGTGTTTTTATTAGACGGAACATGCAGGGAAATAATATCGGATTGCGAGAGTAACGATTCAAACGAGACATATTCAAAGCCCAACTCTTCCGCATGAGATTGATCGGGATAAGCGTCGAAGGCAATCACATTCATCCGAAAGCCGTTTGCAATCTTGATAACGTTCAGGCCGATATGCCCCGTACCGATAATACCCAGCGTTTTCCCCTGAAGATCAAACCCCTGCAAACCATCTTGAGAAAAATTTCCCTGACGTGTGCGGCTTATGGCTTGAGGCATTTTATGACTGATAGATAGCAAGAGCGCGAAGACATGCTCCGCCACTGTTTCTTCACCATATGACGGCACATTACTGACCGCGATATCATGCGCCTTACAGTAATCCATATCAATATGATCAAACCCGGTAGAGCGCGTCGCGATAAATTTAAGATGTGGCATTTTCTCCAAAACATCTCTGCCCATATCAGAATTTACAAATGTCGTCACAATTTCGGCATCTTGATAACGGGCGGCGTTATCTATCCCAAGCGGATCATAATCAACCTCTATTTGATTGTTCGCCCCAAGCGTATCAAACTCAGATTTTTCCCAATCTTCATATTCAAAAACAACGATCTTCATTTTTTATTCCTGCCCGTCTTTAATTGCGCCGCGGATGCGGTTGATGCTCGACCAGATGACAAGCAAGGACAGCAGGAAAAACACCGCGCCAATGCCTTTGCCTGAAACCACCCCAAGCCCAATAAGAAAGCCGAGTAATCCGGTGGCGAGCGCACGGTCGCTCTTACCCATTGGGCCGTCATAGCGGCGTTTGCCGCTCATCATATAGCCCACAACACCGCACATTTCATTCAGCGCAGCCATATAAATAAAGAACGCCACAACCCACGCAGCATGGGGGGCAAAAAAGAGAAAGGGAATGAACAACGCAACGTCCGATAAAACATCACCAATTTCGTTCAGCGCCATCCCCAGATGCGATTTCATGCCATATTCACGTGCCATAATGCCGTCAATCGCATTCAGGGCCATGCGAAACACCAAAAATACAGGCAGACCAATCCAAAAGGCGCGATAATCAAAACACAAGACAAGGCCATAGAGAATACTGGTGTACAGCGCGAAACACGTCACATGATTGGCCGTCACACCGCGCGTCGCAAGCGCACTGGCGATCGGCCTGAGGATATCCTGAAAATGTACCTTAAGTTGGTAAACGCTCCACATCGTTATCTCTCACACTGTCTGTGTCATGAAGGAAAACTTTAACATAGGTGAGGTGGGGAATATAGGGTTAGTCATCCATAACAAGCGCACGTTTATTCAAGCCACCCAATGAAGGGGAAACGGAACTTCTTTCACCAAGCAACAAGCCTACCGAATTTTCAGTATAAAATCTTTTTATATTCAAATAATGACCGGAATGCATGCCCTGTCTCTTATACACATCTGACGCTGCCGACGAATCCAGAGGTG
>CAXHFH010000189.1:0-1851 GCA_964015995.1 uncultured Alphaproteobacteria bacterium | reverse complement strand
AAGCCTGTTGATCATCGTAAAGGCGAAAAAAGCGAGTTATTCAGACCTTCCCTAAGCGCTTCGATTGTTTCCACAGCGTAGTACAACGCAGATGCGGCCAACGCCCCAACCAAAAGGACGCACATAACGTGAATGGGCCACCGCAAATTATTGGTCCCCTTCGTCAGCTTGAACTTCTCGGTTCTATTGCGAATTTCTTCAAGGATTTGCTGCCTCAACTCTCGACGGACGTGGGTGTTCTGCCGATCATCAATTTCCTTTATCTTTGCAGCTAATTCTTCCTTCCTACCGGCGAGAGCTTTTCTCTTTTCGTCAATTTCAGCGTTAAGCTGATCTGACCGTTCATCGTATTTTTCTTCAAGTTCAGCGGATCTTTCTCTGTAATCCTTTTCGACTTTCCTTCTAAATTTTTCGCTGTCCCGAATAAGATTTTCATTCAATGATTCAAGGCGCTCGAGAGTTGCGTTGTGAATAGCAAGAAGCTGATCTTGCTCTTCTGAAACGCCGCCCTTCACATGCCGCATAGGGTCAAACGAGCCGAGGTGTTTAGTGACCAGACCAACGAATTCTACCCTCTGCCCTTCAGACAACTTGCACTGGCTGGGGTCTATCTGAACACCAATATCATCGTAAATGGCCGATTTTGATTGGTTCTGATGAGGGTAGCCGCCCCGATGTAGGTTTACATTAAACCCAGGAATAGATGTGCTAATTCCCTGCACGACGGACGCATCATACGAAAGCAATTTCTCAAGTTCGTCAGATATGGGATTTTTAGAATCAATCTGATAATTACCGCCAACACCAGCATTTACGGAAACATGCGGCGAGCCTATAGCGGCAGAGAATTTCAAGAATGCCTCGACAAGCACTCTGTCGGCATGTCTTGGGATTTTTATCAGAATTGGATTTGCCACTTAGATCTCCCTTGGTGCTCAACGCCCAGCGTAGCGGGCAAAGTGGAGTGACGAACGCGAGCAAATTTGATCCGCCTTCCGTTGCTTGTCAGGCTTTATTTTCCGCCTCTAGCTCGACGGAGTCATCAACTTCTTCTGACTTTTCTTCACCTTCGCGTTCTTCTACATTGTTATCTGATTGGCTTTCAAACTCATCATTATCTACTTGCTCGATAGTAGTTGGAGCTTTTCCAAATACCTCAGTAAATGCATCTATAAATTGATCTGTAGATCTAAAATCCTTGAAGCAAGGCCATTCTATGTAGTCAATTTCACTAACACTCCCTGATGCGCCTATCCTTAACATCAGCGTCTTAGCCAAATCAAATTCCTCTCGAAGAACGGCCACACATAGGTTGTAATTATCACCACATGCAGACCAGTCTTCGTCATCTAGAATTGAAATGCATTTATCGTGATCACCAGAAAACTTATAGGCCAATGCCCGATTCACCACATAAACTAAACGAGTCCCCTCTGCACCCCACTTTTTCAGAGTACAGCAGGAAAAATCGAGCAAATTCTTAGCTAATTTATAGTTTTCTTCGATCAATAACTCATAGGTAAAGTGAGATAAACTCGACTCTGCTTTTTCAATATCGTCAGGACTTAGCTTTCTCCATAGAACCTGAGACAGCTTAATCCCTATTTCATATAAAACTTCATAAGCTTGTCTGAGATATTTCTTTTCAGCTTGAAGCCTATTCCCGACAATTGTATCTGAGCCAACAGAAACATTATGTCTTTTGCAAACGTTTAGATACTGCTCCGAAACTACCCCATCACAATGAACAAAAAGATTTCTACGTTCAGTCAGCTCAATAAATAGCGGCCATGAATTTAGGGAACCTCTGAAAAACTCCCCGACTTTGCCATAATCAGGGCTTTCTATCAG
>CAXHFH010000188.1:0-1863 GCA_964015995.1 uncultured Alphaproteobacteria bacterium | reverse complement strand
GCGTTCATAGCGACGTTGCTTTTTGATCCTTCGATGTCGGCTCTTCCTATCATTGCGAAGCAGAATTCGCCAAGTGTTGGATTGTTCACCCACTAATAGGGAACGTGAGCTGGGTTTAGACCGTCGTGAGACAGGTTAGTTTTACCCTACTGATGAAATTGGTTCTGCCACAATAATTTAAGTTAGTACGAGAGGAACACTGAATTCACATACTTTGTAAATGCGGCTAGCCGACGAGCTAATATTGCGACCCTACCATGTGCAGGATTACGATTGAACGCCTCTAAATCAGAATCCCCGTTGTGCATACAGATCAGATCCTGAACATGTGCCCGTATTCTGTGCTGCCTAAACCGAATTGAACACACATGCTTTTGTATGTGACAATCACACAATTTAATTGATCATCCGATTGGGTAATTGTTTGCAGCTTGCTTGCAGACGACATTCTGGAACCTGGGTATTGTAAGTTTGGAAAGTTGTGCATTTACTACGATCCACTGATGTTCATCTACAGTTTCGTTTTGTTATGAAACATATGTGCACGCTAGCAGGGGGTATTGCCAATCTATAAAGGAACACATGTTATTGGCGTATTCTGCGTAACACAATTAAATTTATAACAACACATGTTATTCATAAATTATGTTTATAAACAATTAATTTATAACACTGGCATTGCAATGTTATGTTTAGCAACATGATTTGTAGCAACCATGCGATTAAACATGACATTCAAACAACTTAATTTCCAATTGCATCAATTATGCACATATTATGCATAAGTTGTTAACGTATTATGAATAAACACAAATATGGTTAATAAGCGAAGTTGTTAATCTGCTGTTGAAACCATGCAAGCGGAAAAGGGTCACCGCGGGATAAAACGAAGGACAATACTTGCTATAACAAACCGTTTCTATTTACATACAATCCGCAGCATCCATTTCCCTGCCTCATTGCATCCTTATTCGCCCGCTGTTAAGATAATTAACACTGCAATAATATTGCACATGAGCAATTGTACAAAATCAATATTTGCATTTGCAAGTTGCTAAGGAACTGCACCTTGCAATCTTCTGCAATGTATTTGCAATGTAAATCCCTGTCGTTCGATTATATGGTTCCCCTTTTTCTGAGCAGCGAGCATGCTAATTCTTTCATTCTGTGCATAAAAAGTTACAAAAAAGCACAATGACAACATTAAATTCGTGCCGAAGGCTATATCTTAAATGAAACGAAAACCCCTTACACATGTGCGCTGCACACAGTGGGTTGGTGAATGGTTGCAAAAATGCGTGTGATCGAATGGCATGTGATGCGAACATTCTTTTTTTTTGGCGAATAGAATAAAACGCAACACGACTGCTTCCTGCACATGTATTCATTTTTTGTGTTTGTAAAGTACACTGATCGTGCAGGTGATTGTGATGTGACCATTGTAAGTGTTTTCGGTCGAGTTTTCGAATTCCGTGTCCGTTTGCATCATTAACATCACAGATAATTCTAACGACATCAATGGCGAGTGTGTCAACACCAGCATCAATTGTCGCGGACATCGCCGGCTCTGCACATGTGACTGATGGCACCCTTTTCACAACGGCTGAAACATGCTGTGTATGTGGTTGGGTGTTTTTTCCCCCAATGTGTCCTAATTTTGAATGTGCCCAAAAGCATTGGAAAAGTAAGGTTTTTGGGGCTGCCTGTCGCCAAAAACCTTATTTTTCCAATGCTTTTTCAACTTTTTTCATTTTTTTGCAAGAAAACCATTGTTTTTTTCACTTTTTTCATTTTTTGCAGGATTTGGGCCGGCCGGCCGGGCGGATGTTGGGTTACGATGACGGCTGCCTGCCCGGCCGGAGG
>CAXHFH010000187.1:0-1900 GCA_964015995.1 uncultured Alphaproteobacteria bacterium | reverse complement strand
TTATTGCGAGTGTTTGCATACAGGGTATCAACCGCATCCATGCCATCTAAGCCAGAGCGTCCGCCGTAGCTACCTTCCATTATTTCCATATGCACCCAATGATTACCATCACGTAGTCCTGAGAGAGCAACAACTCTCAAATTACCTATACCTGCAGAGACTTTATCGGGAACAATTTGTGCGAATGCTTTCATAACAGTATCAGCGAGTTGGTTTCCCGGGCAGAAGCGCGCAATGACGGGTGCTGGAAAAATCGGATTTACCAAACAACCTGCGGGAGCCATAATCTCGATCGGGCGTGTAAGGCCAGAGTTTTGCGGTATTGACCCATAAATAACGCTGTCTAATAAAATTGAGCGAATAGTAAGCCAAATCGAACAATCTACAGTACCTACCAGAGGCATATTAATAGGTTTATCATCGACCTGCCTAGCCGTGCCTGACAAATCCACTATTATAGAATCACCATTAATTTTTAGGGTAACTTTAATTGGTAACTCGCGACGTGCTGGATCTGGGTCATCTAAATAACCATCAATTTTAGTCGTTGCGCTATACTCACCATCAGGAAGAGCACGAATAGCATCTCGCATCATTCTTTCAGAATAGTCCATAAGGTCATGAAAGGCATTGACAATTTTTTCTAAACTATATTTTTTCACTAACTCTAACAATCTTCTGGACCCAATTTTGGCGGCTTCGATTTGAGCCTCCATATCACCGACCACCAATTCTGTTGCTCGAATATTAGCTCTCAGGATGTGCCAAACGGCATCGTTGCGCTTGCCCTCATCAAATACTTTGATCGCCTTAAATTGTAATCCCTCCGCATATGTATCCACAGCGTCCACTATTCCACAGCTTCCGGGAGAAAGCGCTCCAATGTCTAAGTGATGCGCAGTAGTTACCGACCAACCGATGAGTAGTTTGTCCAAAAATACCGGAACACAAAAGGCCACATCTGGTCCATGAGATGCTCCACCGTAAGGATCATTATGCATTATCACATCACCAGGCCTGACAGGATCTCCGCGCTCAGCAAGAACTTTGATAACATTCTTCACATAGCCTGGAATTGGACCTGACTGCAGTGGTGTAGACATCTTACATTCGCACATCTGTAGTCCGTTTGCATCTGTCAACGCTGCACCAAAATCTTCAGATTCACGGATTATTGATGAATAAGACATGCGCATTAACTTATGCCCCATTTCGAGTGCAATGCTTTCGAGCGCACCCTGAATCACGGCACCAGTTACAGGATCAATTCTGCTCATGAGTTTGGCTCCAATGAAATTATTATATTGCCAGTGCTATGTACCTTTGCGGTTGCGTTTGGCGGCACAACGGTTGTGCTATCTTTTTGCAACAAGATTGCAGGTCCCAAAATTTCAACGTTTATTGGCAACATGTTACGACGGTAAATCTGTGTCTTGAAATTTTGTAAGGAACCATCTAATCGAAAAACAGCGTCACGAGTTTGAACAAGCGCATTCTTTAAATCCCCATCTGCTTTGAAAGGAGAAAATATCATTTCTTTTGGTTGCCCTATTGCACTGACCCTAAGATTTACTACTTCTATGGGGCTTTCCGGAAAAGCTTTGCCGTATTCAACTGAATGGGTCTCATGAAATTTTTGCCAGAGGGTTTGCAAACTTTTTTCAGAAATTTTGCCATTACCTAAACCCACCCTTAATTCATAACCTTGCCCAAGATAACGCAGATCGGCAGCCCGCTCAAAATGAACTTCATTCGATGATAAGCCATCCTCGGCTAGCCGCTCATGGATCTCAGCTTCCATCTCTGCAAATTCAGAGTTAAATCTGTACAGGTTTGGTTTGGTCGAAGATTGGAATTGAGTGCGTATTACATCATATTTGAGATCAGCAATTAAAAGCCC
>CAXHFH010000186.1:0-1901 GCA_964015995.1 uncultured Alphaproteobacteria bacterium | reverse complement strand
TCGATTAACTATGATAGGATTTCAGCGAAAAGGGGCTTTGTTCTTCCTATCCTTATTAATATTGCCGTTCTGCATTTCGGTCAACGAGTACCCCACGACTTCAGCGCAGCGTTCGTTAAATACAATTTCGCCGCTCTGAATATTCCACTCCCATGTGCCGACGCGGGTTCCTTCGATAATGGCGGCAAGTCGCCGGCGTTCGTTCTTTAAAGCCGCCTCATTCTCTTTAAGTTCAGATTGATCGAAGAGATAACCGTGGATGGTTTTAACCTCGCCGCGCTCGTCACGAACCAATTGCGCAAAATCGTAAAACCAGCGGTATTCGCCGTTTTTAAGCCGAATACGATAGGATTGATCGAAGGTTTCGATACCGCTGGCAAAATGCGCTGTCACCTCTTCTTGAACGCGTGGCAAATCGTCGGGGTGGATTAGATTGGCATAACGGAATTCCGGCGAACTTAATTCAGCTGGCGCATAGCCAAGGATTTTCGCAGCATTATTCGATACATATGTCACTGGCCAACCGTCGGTCGGCAACCAGGCAATAGCCAAAACAGGCCCTTCAGCTATTAAACCTTCGCGAATGACATTTGTGGCTCGATTAAAAATTTCATCACGCACACAATCCGCTAAATCACGAAGCGATTGCTTCTCGTCGTCGGTGAGTTTTCGGGGGGAGTAATCTAACAAACACAGGGTTCCAATGCGGTAACCATCGTGCGATACAATCGGTGCACCGGCATAAAATCGTAGCTGCAATTCGCCCGTGACTAATGGGTTATCTGCAAATCTTGGATCTTCGAGCGCGTTAGACACTTCGAAAATATTACCGCCCAGAATGGCATGACCACAAAAACTAATGTCGCGATGGGTCTCGCATGCATCAAGCCCTTGCTTTGATTTAAACCACTGCCGATCATGATCAACCAACGACACTAAAGCGGTCGGCACATTGAACATGCGTTGCGCCAAGCGCGTTAAACGGTCGAAGCGTTCTTCCGGCAAGGTATCGAGCAATCCCGTTTCAATCAGCGCTTTTAGACGGTCGGACTCGTTTTCTGGGAGCGAAGGTACCTGCATTTTTTATCCTTTGAAACATCCCAACACGTATCGCGAATAAGATCATCGTGTTTGAAACATACAGAATTCAACATCTAAAAAGTATAGATCACGAATAAACAGGCGGAACTTTCAACGGCAGGCCACAGCTGATCTAAAACACGCAAATCATCCAAAACAGCTGCAACCGCTGCATTAGGGATTCGCCAGTAATCAAGCTAGTAACTAATCTAATTAATTTGATAAAAAAAGGCCCGAAACTATCGGGCCTGAGATAATAAAGATTTAGAAAATCTTAAAAACGTTTTTCAAGTTATGCCAACCATCACATCGAAACTAATTTCGCTAATAGCGATGCTTTGGTTTCAAGGTAGAACTTCTTCACGCGATACCACATGGAATTATTTTCGGCTTCATCCAAGGCATTTTTCAAATGATGCGAACGATCGATCACGTAAGCTTGAATGGCTTTGGATTCTTCTGGCGTAAGTACACTAGCAAAGGAAACCATGCCTTTGTCACGCAATACACCGCCGCGAACGATAGCATCCCAAATTTGATGCTTTTCGGGGGTCAAATAGCGCAAATCAGGAACAACGCCACCACCAACGACGCCGGGGCCATGGCATACACTACAATATTCGTGAAACTTCGACCAACCTACTTGCACTTGCTCTTGTGAAGCTGTTAATGGTTGCAATGCAGGCAATGCTTTCTTTGGTCGCTCGTACGCAGGTAACTTAGCGCCGCCGTTCAATTTAAACGTTAAGATTCGGCTAATATTTTCTACATTAGCCCTGTCTCTTATACACATCTCCGAGCCCACGAGACGTCTGAGTATC
>CAXHFH010000185.1:0-1918 GCA_964015995.1 uncultured Alphaproteobacteria bacterium | reverse complement strand
CAGAAGAACGGTGCAGATAGTTTTTTAGACAAAATATTGCGTGATAAAGAACGCCGCGCCTTTGTGCATCGCGCGCTGCACTCCGAGCATCCGCGTGTCATGGTCGTTGGTGATAAGCAATTATCTTGACTTATTTGAAATAAATGATGCGTTGGGATGGCTGTAACAGGCTATTGATCATCATTTCCAGATTACGCGGGTTTTCCTGTTTTAACATAGATTGTATGGTTTTCAGGGTCATGGTTTTTGCGGTCACTTCATCATCTGCATTTTTCTCAAGCTTTGCTGCGAGGGGAGCCATAACAATTGTTCCCAATATAGCGCCATAAAACGTGGTTAATAAGGCAATCGCCATGAAGGGGCCAATGGTTTCCGGGTTTTCCAGATCCGCAAGCATTTGCACAAGACCAATCAAAGTACCAATCAACCCCATCGCAGGAGCAATCTCAGAACCGCGTCTTAATATACTGGCCGCGCGTTTATGAATTTCTTCTTCTTTATCTATTTGTAATTGCAGGATGCGGCTTAAGTCTTCCGGGCTGTAACCATCGACAACTAAACGGACGGCATATTGTAAGAATGGTTCATTGCTGGTTTGTCTCTCGTAATTGGATAAATGTAAAAATCCTTTCACACGGGCAATAACGGCCAGATCAATCATGCTTTTTGCGAGGCCGGAGAAATCTCTGACGGGTCTGAATACAGATGACGCGATGATTTTTACGGACTGTAAAAGCTCCTGCACATTGAAGGAAATGCACGTTGCCGTGATCGTTCCGAAAAGCACAATTAAAAGAGAGGGCACATTAAAAAACTGGGCGTTACTTGGGTTAAAATTAATCGCACCAATAATCATACCGAATGTCAGCACAAGACCGAATATGGTTGCGAAGTCAGGCTGCGATTGTGCCGTGGGCACATTCACGGCCGGAAGCCTAACATCATCTTGCTGCGCTTGTTGCTGTTGTTCGGGTTCTGCCATGGTTTTAATACGATCCTTGTATCAATCAACGTGACTATATCACTCAAAGATTACGAAATGGGTACGCGAGTAAATTAAGAATTTTAGAATATTTTAAGAACGATCTGACTTTACGATTTCTGTCATTGTGATGCCGAGTTTGTCTTCCACAACCACAACTTCGCCACGTGCTACTAAGCGGTTATTGACATATATATCAATGGCTTCACCGACTTTTCGGTCAAGTTCGACAACCGCGCCACGACCAAGTTTTAGAAGTTGACTAACCTGCATCGTTGAACGACCAAGAACGGCAGAAACATTAACCGGAATATCATAAATTGCGGTAACATCACCAGCCATGGCTTCACCGAGGGCGAAGTCTTGTTCATCCTGATTTTGTAATTCATCGGGCTCATCTATTTCATTAAGATTGAGATCACCAGCCGCAGGGTCTTCTGCCTTACCTGCATTCTCATTTTCTGTTTCATCGCTCATTTACGATTCTCCCGATGTGTTTGTTTCTTCAGACACGTCTGTTTCGTCATTATTTCCTTGTGCCGTATCATCATGAAGGCTTATGCCATGCTCTGCAAGAGCTTGATGTAAGATATCGAATATTTTTTGTGTCGTGTTTTCACGGTTACAAATAAGCCCGCCACCTTGCCAACCAATGCGACAGTCATAGTCTGATAACGCATTATTTGGTTTTAACGTGATCTGTTTTTGTAGTGCGCTTTCCTGATCTTTGAAAAAGCCCGATAGGGCATCCAGCAAGCTTGGATTAAGCTCAATTTGGATTTTTTCCGGTGTCATGTGATCGGATAGGGCCGTTGTAATCGATGTTTTTAGTTCTTCGTGACCGTATGTCTTCATGTATTGCGGAAAAGCTTTTGTGAAAACACTGGCACCTGTCTCTTATACACATCTCCGAGCCCACGAGACGTCTGAGTATCT
>CAXHFH010000184.1:0-1983 GCA_964015995.1 uncultured Alphaproteobacteria bacterium | reverse complement strand
TCAGCAGATTTAATTGAGCGTATGGGCGATAAGGTTAGCGCCAAACAAACTGTTCAAGAACTTGGCCTTCCGGTTGTGCCTGGCTCTCCGGGCGGTGTTGAAAGCGCGGAAGATGGCTTGCAAATTTCCAAAGATATGGGCTTTCCTATACTGATCAAGGCCGCGAGTGGTGGTGGCGGTAAAGGGATGCAGGTTGTACGCGAAGCCGAGAGTTTTGTTGAGGCGTATAATACTGCGCGCAGTGAAGCCAAGGCAAACTTTGGCGATGATACGGTTTATATAGAAAAATACCTTGAAAAGCCGCGTCATATTGAAATTCAGGTCTTTGGCGATTCTCACGGTAATGCGATTCATTTGGGAGAGCGCGATTGTTCAATACAGCGCCGCCACCAGAAGTTGGTTGAAGAAGGGCCATCACCGATTTTATCGGAAGAAGAGCGTGATAAAATAGGTAAGTTGGCGGCCGATACGGTGCGTGGGCTTGGCTATGAAGGTGCAGGAACAATTGAGTTCCTATATGAAGACGGTGAATTTTATTTCATGGAAATGAATACACGTATTCAAGTTGAGCATCCTGTCACAGAAATGATTACCGGTATCGATTTGATTGCCGAACAAATCCGCGTCGCCGCGGGAGAGGCTTTAACAATCCGTAAGAACAAGTTTCGGTTCCGTGGGCATGCGATTGAAATTCGTATTAATGCAGAAGACCCTGATACTTTTGTTCCATCGCCGGGTAAAATTACACAATTTCACGCTCCCGGCGGCTTGGGCGTAAGATTCGATAGTGCGATTTACGGTGGTTATTCAATCCCGCCTTATTACGATTCGATGATCGGTAAGTTGATCGTCCATGGCCGTAATCGTGATGAATGCGTGAAGCGTCTTTTGCGCGCTATTCGTGAGACGGTGATTGAGGGTGTTAAAACAACGCTTCCGCTTCATGATTGGATATTAAGGCAGCCAGAGTTTATTTCCGGTGATTACACTATTCATTGGCTTGAAAATAAGCTTTCTGAGAAAGCCGAAGAAGAAACATGATAATGAATTACGCGATTATATCCGGATCACATCGTGGTGAAGATGTAGCGCAATCATTTAAAGTTTCAAATTGGCTGGCGGGTGCTCTTCAGAAAAAAGAAGCCAATAATAATTCCGATATCATTAGTTTAAGTGGAAATCCTTATCCTTTGTGGGATGAAGGTGCATGGAATGCAAAGTCTGATTTGTATCAGAAAATGGCACAACCGTTGGGCGTTATTGGTAAAGCTGATGCGTTGATTATCGTCGCCGCTGAATATGGCGGTATGGTGCCTGCGGGTTTAAAAAACTTTCTGCTTTATATCACCTCTGAGCATGTGGCGCATAAACCATGTTTATTGGTTGGCGTGTCTGCAAGCCGCGGCGGCACATATCCCATCGCGGAACTGCGTATGAGTGGTTATAAGAATAACCGTATGGTTTATATCCCCGATCATTTGATCGTGCAGTCCGTTGGCGATGTGATGAATGATCATCATTTGAATAATGGCGAACAGCCAGACCTTTATATCAAAAAACGTGCGCATTATTCATTGGATGTTTTGGCTGCTTATGCTAGTGCGCTTAAAGACATGCGCTCTGCCGGTGATTTACTGGATGAAGCCTATCCATTTGGAATGTAGTAGAAATTTCTCCCTATCTTCTTCATACTTAATATATGCAAATTGTTTTGACACCTGAGATTTTGCTTGCTGCCTATACGCAAGGGTTGTTTCCGATGGCGTACGGCGCCAAGAGCGATTACGTGCATTGGGTATGTCCTGAGTTGCGTGGTCAGATCTCTATTACTGATATGCATGTTCCCAAACGCCTGAAAAAATCCGTCAGGCAGATGAAAATAAAAGGAAACCCTTATCAGATCAAAATCAATGCCGATTTCGAAGGGGTGATCAGAGCCTGCGCGGAGGAAACCGAGGCGCGCGCAGAAACATCTGTCTCTTA
>CAXHFH010000183.1:0-2006 GCA_964015995.1 uncultured Alphaproteobacteria bacterium | reverse complement strand
CAACACCTCTGGATTCGTCGGCAGCGTCAGATGTGTATAAGAGACAGGCTATGCGCCCCGCGGCCTTTCGCCCTGCATTATCGCCATCAAAACATAAAACAGGGATTTTAGAATCATCCATGATCATTTGCCACATCGCCATAATTTGCTCTTCTGTGACCGCCGTTCCCATCGGCGCGAGTGCGCCGTCAAAACCAGCTTGGGCACAAGCAATAACGTCTAAATAGCCCTCAACGAGGATCAAAGGCTTCCCGTCTGCGGCGGCGCGCCTTGCCGTTGGCTCACCGTAGAGCATCTTACCTTTGTGGAATAAGGGCGTTTCAGATGAATTGATATATTTGGGTGGTGTAAAGTCACCACGCTGCGGCGGCCTCATATGTTCAGGCAACACGCGCCCACCAAAGGCAACGGTTCGACCGCGACGATCAGGCACAGGAAACATAATACGATCACGGAAAAACGCATAAGGATCACCGCCGCGTGTTGAGGGCTTCAAAACCCCTGCCGTAATCATTTCTTTTTCTGTGTAATCCTTGGGCAGCAAGAATTTTCGCAACGCCTGCGCATCATCGGGCGCAAAGCCAATGCGAAATTGCTTAATTGTTTCTTTTGAAATCCCACGATCAAGTAAATATCCAAGTGCGTCACTGTTTCGGTGGTCTTGTAAATATTCTTCAAAAAAGACTGTCGCGTCTTCCATCAGATCATATAAATCTTTTGCCTTTTTCGCGGCAGCAGCTTGTTGCGGTGATTGTTTAGGCACTTGCATGCCAGCCTCAGCCGCGAGTATTTCAACCGCATCCATAAAGCCGATATTATCATGCTCTTGAACGAACTTGATCACATCACCATGCGCCCCACAGCCGAAGCAATGGTAAAACTGTTTATCATCATTGATGGTAAAAGATGGGGTTTTCTCATGATGAAACGGACAGCAAGCCTTAAATTCTCGCCCTGCTCTTGTCACTTTCACGCGCCGACCAATTACTTCGGACAAAGTAACTCGGTTACGTAACTCATCAAAAAAGTGTGACCCTAACGACATGGTTTCACTTGTAACATAAAGGGCATATCAATAACCATAACCATACTCTCAAACAGCGTTATTTTTTGTTTACGAAAAAAAAATGTGTTTCAAATTTGCACTCAAACACAGAAATATGTACATTAGGCTTACAAAATATATAAACAATAGTGCCTATTTTAGTGATTTCATCATTAAATCAACGGGAACGATAAAAACGGGAAACGTAAATGCCAGAGATTTTCAACAAAAACAAAAAAATTCGCGTCATCGAATATGGAGAGAATTGCAGCTCTTTCCCATTATGGGACGTCATAAAAGAGAGAATCACGCATTTCTTCAAACGCTAAAAATCTGCTGCTGTACGAATTCTTTAAAGCCTGAAAATATCAGGCTTTTTTTACGTCTATAATCAAGCCAGCTTTTGTTTCGCAATCCCGCCAGCCTTACCCATATCAACTTGTCCGGCATATTCTGTTTTTAAGACACCCATGATTTTACCCATGTCTTTAATGTCTTTCGCATCCATTTTTTTAATCAGCCCGTCGATAATCTCGCCGACTTCCGAATCAGATAATTGTTTGGGCATAAAGTCACGGATGATTTCAATTTCCGCTTCTTCGCGTTCTGCCAAATCACATCGTCCTGCATCGCTATATGTCTTTGATGATTCCTGACGCTGCTTGATCATCGATTGAAGCATCAATAAAATGCCTGCATCATCCAGACCATCGGCCTTCCCTTTTTCGCGCTCGGCAATGTCCCGATCTTTAAGCGCAGCAACGATTAAACGTATCGTGGCAAGTGCAATCGCGTCTTTGTTTTTCATCGCTTCTTTGAGAGCGGAATTAAATTCTGTGCGTTTATCCACTTTTTTTCCTTTTCTTTTGCTCCAAAACATATTAGGAACTGTGGTTCTAGCAGGTAATTATAAAAACCCAAATGCTGGAGCACAATGATTAATGTTTGATCTTTCTAATAT
>CAXHFH010000182.1:0-2058 GCA_964015995.1 uncultured Alphaproteobacteria bacterium | reverse complement strand
GTATATACCTGTCGGATCTGACAATTGAAGAAAGGCATACTTACTACCCTTTTGGCTCATTTTTTCTTGTTTTTTCAACAATACACCAGCCATTTGATAAACTGCGACGCCTTTGCTTGTAATGTCTTGTTCTACCTGAAGAAGTGATTTGATGTTCATACGATCAAATTGTGCTTGACGTGTATCAAGTGGGTGTGCGGATAAATAGAACCCAACAGCCGCAAATTCATGCGCCAGCTTTTCTAATGGCCCCCAATTTGAAACTTCGGGTAATGCCGGCATACCGAGGCCACTGTCACTACTATCATCACCAAATAAACTGACTTGGCCAGAATCGCGTTCTTGTGCCAATGACTGTGCGTAACGCAAAACCATGTCAGCGCCCTTGTGTAAGGATGCGCGTTGCTCATGAAGGCTATCGAAGGCACCGGCACAGATCAGACGCTCGAATTGTCTTTTGTTCATGGTTTTGGGGTCTAGACGTTTGGCGAAATCCTGAATGTCTTTATAAGGGCCATTTTGTTCACGCTCTGCTATCATTTTTTGCATCGCGTCCTCACCAACCCCTTTCAATGCGGCAAGTGCATAACGCACGCTATCGCCCTCTACTTTAAAAGCAGGTGCCGATTTGTTGACATCCGGTGGAATGAGCTCCAGATCAAATTTATCCATGTCTTGTTTGAAAATACTAAGCTTATCCGTATTACCAAGATCTAGTGTCATAGATGCTGCCATAAACTCAACAGGATGGTTGGCTTTCAGCCATGCCGTCCAGTAGGCAATCAAAGCATAAGCAGCCGCGTGTGACTTGTTGAACCCGTATCCCGCAAATTTTGCGATTTGATCAAAAATTTCAGAAGACTTTTCGGCAGGCACGTCGTGATGTTCCTTCGCGCCATCAATGAATAACTTTCGCTGTTCATCCATTTCTTCTTTGATCTTTTTACCCATAGCGCGCCTGAGCAAATCCGCGCCGCCTAGCGTATAGCCAGCGAGTTCCTGTGCGGCTTGCATCACTTGCTCCTGATAGATCATGATGCCGTAAGTTTCTTCAAGGAATGGCTGAAGAATATCATGCATGTAATCAGGTTCTTCGCGTTCTTCCTTAACATCAATATATTTAGGAATATTGTCCATAGGACCGGGGCGGTATAATGAAACAAGGGCAATGATATCTTCAAATCGGTTGGGCTTTACTTTCTTCAGCGTATCACGCATTCCTGCACTTTCCAGCTGGAACACCCCCACAGTGTTACCCCGCGCCATAAGTTCGTATGCTTTTTCATCATCTAGAGGAATATCAAGAATATTTATTTTCTGACCGGTTTCTTCCTCAACAAAATCAAGACTTTTTTGAACAACGGTCATGGTTTTTAGGCCAAGAAAGTCAAACTTTACTAGGCCGGCCTGTTCGACATACTTCATGTTAAATTGCGTTACAGGCATGTCAGATCTAGGGTCACGATAAAGCGGCACAAGCTCATCTAATGGCCTATCCCCAATCACAACACCAGCTGCGTGTGTAGAGGCATGGCGGTATAACCCTTCCAACTGAAGTGCTATATCAATTAACTTACCTTGTGTTTCGTCTTTTTTACGTTCTGCCCGTAAGTCAGCATCCGCGTTAAGTGCTTCTTGCAACGTCATAGGTGCAGCAGGATTGTTTGGGATCATCTTTGCAATGCGGTCAACTTGTCCATATGGCATTTGGAGAACTCGCCCAACATCACGAACAACAGCGCGTGCTTGTAGTTTACCAAAAGTAATGATTTGTGCGACATGATCATAACCATAACGCTCTTGCACATATTTGATGACTTCATCGCGACGATCTTGGCAAAAATCGATATCAAAGTCAGGCATGGAAACACGTTCGGGGTTTAGGAAACGCTCAAATAGCAAACCGAACTCAAGGGGATCAAGGTCAGTGATCTTCAACGCCCAAGCCACAATAGAGCCAGCACCCGATCCCCTGCCCGGTCCGACAGGAATGTTGTTATCTTTTGACCATTTTATAAAATCAGAAACGATCAGGAAGTATCCCGGAAACCCCATCTT
>CAXHFH010000181.1:0-2152 GCA_964015995.1 uncultured Alphaproteobacteria bacterium | reverse complement strand
TGATCGCACCAATCGCGATGAGCGAAGGTCTTCGTTTCGCGATCCGTGAAGGTGGTCGCACAGTCGGCGCCGGTGTCGTCAGCAAAATCGTAGAATAATGATTTTTGTTAGATAAGATTTTTGAAAGCCCCGTAAATATTGCGGGGCTTTTTTCTTGCATGCAGGTAAGTGTATGTTTTTATTTTCCTTTATACGTGGGAATGATATAGTGAAAAAAAAGGAAAATGTAATGCGTATACGTCAGCTATCTTTGTTTGTTCTTTGTTTTATATTTTTAAGTGGGGGGGCTTTCTTTAGCGCTTCTGCTCAAACAGATCGAACCAAAATCACAAGTCGTGAGGTCAATGGTTGGAAGGTGACTTCAAGTAAGCTGGCTTTTAGATATGAGCAGTTGGTCAGGGATGTGCGTGCCGGCAAAAAGAAAGCTGGAGAGAATATGAACGCGATGCGCGTGTACTATACTTTCACACCTTACTATGATCCTTTCTCTAGCAAGCTTGTCGATGAGATGACTAAGTATGCCTATACGATAGATACATCAAAAGACAGAGAGCAGGTAAATATTGCACAGGAAAAATACCGGGACCTAGTTAATAAGCATGCTGCTCACCTTGCTGTGGTGGATTATGCTTTAACACTCAGCCGGCTGGATGTTCGATACGGGGATGAGGCGCTTTTTAGGCAGCTCAGAGACGCAATTCAGAACAGTTGGTTTGGTCTAGCGCAACCTGGGTCATCGCCCGACCGTGCATATAAAATTACGACATACGCTGAGGAAGAGTATATTTTATCTACTTACGGTGCAACAATTGAAAAAAGTGAAATTTATCCAGTTGGGCGAAATTTCTATGATGTGCGAGATATACTCACAGAGGATGGCGAAAGCCTTCAGCTTTTTTTTGATGTGACTACTCCGATAAGAACTGTTCAAATAAGAAAAGTTATTAAAGAGCAAGAGAAAAAAGTTATAATCCCTTTGCAATAAAGCCATCTGCTTGAATTTTTCATTATAAAATAGATTTTTGGACTTAAACACTGTTCGAAAGTTTGCTATGCCTATGTGTAGTCAATATTTTATAGACAGGAGACGTAATGTCACGTAGCACAGCCTTGTATGGCGCGCATATAGCACTTGGCGCAAAAATGGGTGAATTTGCCGGATATGATATGCCGCTATATTACGGCTTGGGTGTCAAAAAAGAACATGAATGGGTGCGCTCTTCTGCGGGGTTGTTTGACGTTTCTCACATGGGGCAAATTTCTGTTAAAGGCGGTGAAGGTAAAACCGACGCGGTTGAGTTTTTCGAAAAAATAACGCCATCTGCATTTTCAAAGCTTGGCATAGATCGTACGAAATACACTGTTCTTACGAATGAACAGGGCGGTATTATCGATGACCTGATGGTCACCAAAACAGGCGATAATGAATTTCATTGTGTGATCAACGCAGGTTGTAAAGAAAAGGACATTGAGTGGATAAAAAGCCACTTACCTGATTCTCTTGAATTCAAATATTACGATGATTGGGCGTTGATCGCGATTCAAGGGCCTAAGGCCGAAAGTGTTGTGCGTGATGTGCTGGGTGTTGACCTTTCTGGCTTGCGTTATATGGGCTTGTGGGCACAGGATGATTATCAGATGTTTATTTCCCGTCTGGGATACACGGGTGAAGATGGTTTCGAGATTAGTGTGCCCAATACTGCCGCCGTGGAGATATGGGATAAGTTGAACGCACATGATGCCGTGGAGCCTATTGGCTTAGCTGCGCGTGATTCTTTGCGCCTTGAGATGGGGTATTGCCTATATGGTCATGATATTGATGCAACCACAACACCTCTGGAAGCTGACCTTGGTTGGGTTATGGGTAAGAACAATGATGGTTATATCGGCGCGGAAAATGTTACCACGCCAACACGCAAGCGTGTAGGCATTCGTTTAACAGGCAAGGGTGTTGCACGCGAGGGGTCGGAAATTCGAAATGAAAATGATGACGTGATTGGCACCCTGAGCAGTGGCGGGTTTTCGCCCACACTTGAGCAATCTATCGGGCAGGGATACGTGCCTGTTGAATATGCGAATGTAGGAACAAAAATTATGGTGAATGTCCGTGGACGGAATATAGCTGTCTCTTATACACATCTCCGAGCCCACG
>CAXHFH010000180.1:0-2189 GCA_964015995.1 uncultured Alphaproteobacteria bacterium | reverse complement strand
CACCTTGCGGCGTAGTTGTTTCATCACCGGGCGTGGTCGTTTCATCACCACCTTGTGGCGTAGTTGTGCCGTCTACCGGCACTTCGACGGTTTCCTGAATTTCACGATCCACCATTGTTATCGGACGCAATTCATTGGCCGTACTTAACCTATTCAACGTCGCGAACAAAGTATTTCTCTCGCCTTCATCTATCACCAAAGACATCTTTGCACGCTCAATCATGCTAAGATCTGCAATTTTCTCTGTAAGAGCGCGCCCTAATTCAGGTGTGTACCCATCGGCCGGAAATTGTGCACTTAGGCCTGTTGATTCTTTCAACGTATCCAATATGTCATTTAAAGAGTTAAGCGATGCCTGATCCCACTGGCCGTCACGTCTTGTCATCTGGGTCAAAGCAGGGTCATCATCATCTTTTAACTGGTTATATTTACCAATTGCCTGTGACAGCATACTTTGAGCGGTACGGTTATCAGCTCTCGTCGCGGCAGAAAGTGTTCTGTCCGGCTCGGTTACTGTTCTCGTTCTTGTCTCTGTGCGTGTGGTGGGAGCAGTTTCTTCATTACCACCCGAATCAGAAGTAAGAGAAACAGGTGTTGCGCTTGCATCCAAGGTCGTTGCCGCATCTCCTGCATTAGCAATCATCGTCGCAGCAAGATCTTGCTCGATACCCAAATTACTTGCAACTTCAGCAGTTAACGCATTCATAGCATTCTGATTTATGTACTCAATGGTGAAAACCGATGGCTGAGCAGCCTTATGCGCATTCAACTTGTCTTCAAGCGTGTCCATAACAGATTGCCCAAACGCACGTGTGTAAGTATCCGGAACTTGCATTCCAATACCTTTGGCAATCCCAACGATAAAGTCCTCTGGAGTAATAAGATTGGTTGTATTTTCTGGCATTTGATACCCTTATCATCACCGAGCCTTTTTGGTGGCTCTATTTTCATCACCTTAAATTCGATTCTGCGAAAGCTTTTCTTATTATTTATATTTGCTTTTCACATCTATTACACGAATTACAACACATTCTTACATATTATGGATTTTTTTTCAAATTTAATTTTCTTATGGCAATAATATCGTAAGAGCAGGGAAACAGAGGCTCAAATGAGGCAGAATACATAAAATACGTAATATTCCGCCTTCATTGACAATATGGCGTTTTATTCTTGGTTTTTCTTAACCATATTTGGATAGCTTTGCAGCGTAGCTGCGAGCATCTTTTTCATGTTTTCTTGTGTTTCATCCATCTTGCTCATCATGAACTCACAAGCCTCTGGGGTCGTGACCGGCGTTTTCTCGAACTGAGAGGAGTTATGTGCTCTCGTTTCATCAACCAAGGCATATATTTGCGTTAGTTCCTGTTGAGAAACATAGTCTTGCGCAAGCCCCATGCTTTTGATATTCGCATCCACTTCTTTCATGCTTCCACCAACATTCTTTTCCCAGCCCGCAAACTTATTGTTCAAATCATCTAACATATCCGGGTTATTTTGTTTACAACCCTGCACAGCATTTCCGATGTCTTGGCGCACAGCCTTAACAACACTGAGAAGATTGTAATTGGTGTACATGACCATGAAATGCGTCAATTCTGCCTGATCAAGCTTTTTCATCACGCCGTTAATTCTTTGTTTTAAGGCTTCTGATTGTGCTTGTGCCAAATCATTTTCTTTTGAGCCTTCTTCAGCCTGAGTTCCACTATTCTGAGCGTAAACAGAACCAAACGGCATAGCGAAAAGTGCAAAACATGAACAAACAAATAATGTGCGTAGGAGCATGATGAATCCTTAACTTTATTAATTAATGAGGGATCATCTTAACGCCATAAATCACGAATAGCAAAAAAAAACCACCGGACCAAGCCGGTGGTAGAGAAATTGAGCTTAATTAATGATTTAAACTTAGATTTGTAGGTATTTGGGGCTCACAAATCTATATTTTAACCAAGCTCCGCACATAATAAACATATTTTACTAAACTTAAACTTGATCCGTTCGGAAAGGGGCTGCTCTCCCCTTTACATATCGCTCTCCCTTTTCTTTGCTGGTCTCGTCCAATAAAGCGATATAACGGAACACAAAATACATAAAACCGCAGATAAAAATGTAATCACACCAAATGTCATATTCTTGTAACTCCCTATACATTTACCATAACACTCAATAAGTAAATACAAAGTCTG
>CAXHFH010000179.1:0-2228 GCA_964015995.1 uncultured Alphaproteobacteria bacterium | reverse complement strand
CTCGGAGATGTGTATAAGAGACAGATTCTGATATCGGCAGCATAGCTTCTTCGGAAATCATCCCGATCTGATCGCGCATTTTCTGAACCTGCTCACCGTGCTTCTCAACAAAGGCTTTCCATCCCTTGCCCTTAAGCCCTTGAACATGATCCAACCAAGCCGGGTCAAGCTCTGACCCATAATATTCCTTAAGGAAAGCTTCGCGCTTCACTTTGGTCGCCATTGCCAAACGCATAATTTTACCTTCAATAGAAACAAGCTCGCGGTTGATACTGTATAGGCGGTCAATCAACTGCTCGATACGCGCATTGTTCAAGTGAACTTCATTCATGTGCGCGACCATCTCATCTTTCAGGTCGTTATATTTTTTATCTGACTTCTTCTCAGGCTCTTCACCTTTCTGAAGTGCATCAAGACGCGTCTGCTGAACTTTGCGCATCTTTTTGTATGTTTTTTCAATTTTACCAAAAACTTCAAAAACTTGTGGTGCAAGCTCTTCTTCCATGACAGATAAAGACACATTGCCTTCATCTTCCTCTTCTTCATCGTTTGAATCATCGTCAGATTTTTCATCATCTGAATCGTCATCACTCGCTTCGACATCATCTTCTTCGTCTTCGTCGTCATCTTCATTGACCGCCGTTGCGTCGACTTCAGGGCCTTTATACGTCGTATCAAGGTCAATAACGTCGCGAAGAAGAATATCGCCTTCTTGAAGAGCCTTATACCAAGCAATAATAGACTCAATGGCAAGCGGACTTTCACACATGCCGCCAATCATCATCTCACGACCGGCCTCAATACGTTTCGCAATCGCGATTTCGCCTTCACGAGAAAGCAACTCCACAGCGCCCATTTCGCGTAAGTACATACGCACAGGGTCATCAGTACGACCGGAATCATCATCCGCGATATTACCACCGGCTTCGTGGCCTTTATCGTCGTCCTTACCTTTTGCTTTTTCCTTTGTTGATTTCTTATCAGACTTAGCGTCCGAGTCCCCATCATCATCATTTTCGACTAACTGAACACCCTTATCAGAGAGCATCGCCATCGCATCTTCAATTTGCTCTGATGAAAACTCTTTTGCCGGCAAAGCTTTGTTAAAGGCATCGTATGTCACGAAACCTTTTTCTCTACCGTCTTTAACCAATTTATTGATGACCTCGGCCATAGAGCCTTTTTTTAGATCATCTTGATTATCATCATTTTGTTTATCACTCACAACAGCACTTCCAACCATAGTAAAAACCTATTTTACAATTCATTAAAGATAATTTCTTATCCATATATTCCAAAGCGTCACAACGCGCTTGTCTATTACATCCAACGAAAATCAGGTTTCCCCTTCATTCGTCTTCAACGACAATAGCGACCTTAATTTATCTTCCTCTTTTTCATCGGAGTCAAAATAAGCTCGTTTCCATCCATTTTGTATTTCTTCATCCAGTCCCGCACTATAACAATCATTCCAATATCCGAGCCAATCGCTCTGTATATTCTCCTTATTCGCGGACGGAGAACAAAAAGATGCGTGAACATATACAGATTCGTTGCAAATGTCACCAGTTTCTTGGAAAAAACCTGATTTTTCAAGATGATCTGCCAAATCTTTATGTTCTGCATCGTCCTTATCGCACAAATAAGCAATAACATTTTGGCGCAACGCGTCAAGGCGCATATCGGACAGAACCATCATAGAGAGTTTTTCTTCAACGGATTCAAAGATATGCGGATGATTGATAACCGCCGCAAGCAGAACCTTAGAAAAGAGCCTCTGTTTTTGTTTTCTGGGCGCTTGCGGTTTAACGCGTATTCTATTCGGGCGATTGTTATTTGCGTTTTTATACCCAAATGGCTGTCTGGGATAAAATTCTTTTGATATACGCGCCCGCAATTCTGATTGATAAAAGCTTTGCACATCCATATTGGCAATTTTGGCAATCTCATTTTCCAGTTGTTTTTTTATGCCTGCCTTCATATCCGGTGTTTTGATATTGCGTCCTTGCGTATGAGTTACCCATAAAAAATCAAAAAGCGATACGGCGCGATCAATAATTTTCCTGAATCCTGCCACACCAGATGACTTAATCAAACTATCAGGATCCTCGCCATCGGGCATAAACGCAAAACTAACGCTCGCACCAGGCTCCAACAGTGGCAACACGCGCTCAGCTATGCGCCCCGCGGCCTTTCGCCCTGCATTATCGCCATCAAAACATAAAACA
>CAXHFH010000178.1:0-2231 GCA_964015995.1 uncultured Alphaproteobacteria bacterium | reverse complement strand
CAAAAACCGCCCTTGATATGGGCGTGTCAGAGCGTCAGGTGCAACGCCTTGAACAATCATTGTTCAAAGTAGGGGCTTTGACCTGGCACGATAGCGGAAATCATAGACGATATGGCAATCGTGATGAATTCGGGCGCATTATGTATGCTTATGGCGTTGATCTTACGCCTCTGGCTTACCTGAAAGCTGAACTTGAAGAGAAGTTGCAAGAAAAACGCCTTATAGATGCCGCTTGGATGGAAACCAAACGCCAGATTTCATACTATAGAGGCCAGATTAAAGCCGTTATGTGTGAAATGGAGCTGCTCTCATTGGACGGGCAGGGCGATTATACTGATATCATCACAGAGCTAGACAAGAAATATGCGCCGATCTCAATTCAGATCAGAACGCACTTGCCTTTAGAAAAGGTTCGCACGCTTCTGGCAAGCCATAAAGAGCTATACGCACTGGCCGTGGACGCGTTAGAAGAGCATGATTCATCTGAAGTGGATAACTCATTGAATAAGAGTCAGGAAACACATCAAATGTCGCCCAAAAACGACTCTGATGACGTTCACTATAACTCTACAATAAAAAAACAATCTAATAAATTAGATACAAACAGTATGGCTTCGCCCAAAGGCTTTCAAGAAAGCAGTAGCGAACTTTACGAACATCAAAGGCAAACAACTGCGCAGGACGAAGCATCGAAAGAATTAGAGCAGGAGGATCAATTTTCAGAAGAAGAAAACCTGATCCTAGCAACAGGCTTACAGCACATCACACTGAAACAAGCACTCAACGCTGCTAGTGATCGATTCCGTGCGCATATGCCGATGGAAGGGCGGCCAATGAATTGGAATGATTTTGTTGAGGCAGCATATCGTATGAAGGGTGATTTGATGATTGCTCAGAGTTCTTGGGCAAGGGCGTGTGCAACATTAGGCCGTCCGGGTGCAGCAATTTGTCTTTTGCTAACCGATCAGGCGCAGCATAGAGAGCACAAACCCGTTCAAAAGACAGGCGCTTACTTCAATGCCATGATTAACCGCGCGAAAGAGGGTGAGCTTCACTTACACAATTCCATATTTGGGATTTTAAAGCGCGAATATAGCGATATGGAAGCGGCTTAGCAAAAAAAAGCGTGAAAAATGTTCTTGTTATGTTCTTTAAATGGATATATATGTGATTTATGTGGAACGCATCTCAAAATAATATACCCAGAGAACAGATATTACAGGCGCATTTGCGTGTACTCTCTGAAGCGGTCAAAGATGCGGAAATGTATGACATACGATCAAGTGCAGTTTATGACGCGCTTGAATGGATCAAGGAAGAATACCCGCATGCGCGTTGGCCGTGTTGTCAGTTCCGAAATGCCCTTGAAGTATGGTCGCCCCATTTTTTACAGAGTTCATGGTATGCTCTTCAAAAGTCATTAAGCATCACAACAAATGACCTTTAATGGAAATGAGTGATTGCTTTTTGAGGCGTTGCTTTGTTTTATGAAGGAGGGCGCAGTCTTTTGAAGGGAAAAACCATGCCAAACAATGATTTGAACGAAGAAAAATACATTGAAGAGCAGCTTGAAGCGTTGGATGGTGAACGTTCAGCCATTCAAGAGCAATATGATGCCGGTAATCTCTCTGAAAAAGACTACAAAGTGCTTTTAGCAAAGAATGAATATCTTGCCGCTCAGATTAAAGAACGTAATCAAGAGAGCCAGGATAAAAGCCGTGAACATGTGCATGAACGCAAACGCGATCTGTTCAATGATTAGAGGGTAATTACATGGGGCAACAAAAGGCTGCGGCGCAGCGTAAGATTGGATTTACAGCGCGTCTTTATTATTTCGGGTTTGGCCTTATTGCACTGATTTGGTTCTTAGGATTTTCACTTGAGCATGTCATAGGCGTTATAGACGCAGTATCAAGCCGCTCAGAATTTCTAAATTTTGACGGGCGTAAGGCCTTACAAGATTTGTTCTTACTTCTGGCTGCGATCAGCGCCGTAGTTTTTGTTTTGGTGGGCAGCAGATATAGCATCATCAAAGCCCCGCGCATTGTCTCAAATCTTGTAGTGGTTTCTGTTGGTTTTTTAGTCGCGTTTTATATCTGCGCCTATGATCTTGAAAACTACATAGATGAAGATTTTCCGTTGATCTTTGTTGTTCTTCTTGCAATTTGGGCGGTGGCGATTTTGAAGGGTTTGAATGAAGATTCGGTTGACATTCTTCAACCGGTTCTGGC
>CAXHFH010000177.1:0-2241 GCA_964015995.1 uncultured Alphaproteobacteria bacterium | reverse complement strand
ACTTTATACATCGAAGGCTTTTGTGTCTTGGGGCGCGTTTTTAGAACCAAGCCATGATCGGTTTGGCCATCATCTCCGTTATTATCATTGTCCGGAGTATCGTCTTGGCAGCGCGTTTGATTGATTAAATCAATTTCCATTTTTACTAACCGTTTTTCGTATTTGAAGCTCACGTACCATAAATTAAAGCCATGCTCTATTATATCAAGGGTAAATATACAAGAACAACATGGAAATATGATTTATTTGGTGTGACGTTTACGGTCTTAAACGAATTTACTTTTAAAGTTGTAAGAATTTTATTAGAGTGCGCGCGTAGTATTCATAATAAAATCTATGGGTGATTTTGATGTCTGACCTTCCCGAGTCTGAGCTTGCTGATTCTGTGCTTACCATGGAAAAAAAATGGAAAGCGTTGCTGCGTGGGCAAATAATCGGTGCCACTGTCAATAAAATGATGGTTATTATGCGCCTTGCAGATCAAAAAGCGCAGGTTCTTATTTTTCTAAACTCGATCCTTATACCGGTATGTTTAAAGGAAATTGAAAACGAAGCTCTGCAGACTGCTGCTATGGTGTCTATTATCGCATCAATATTGAGTATTTTGGCTGCGATGATGTGTATTTATCCCAAAAGGCGTTACCGTAAATCAGGGCATCGGGATATTAACTTGCTCCATTTCAATGATATTGGGCATTTGGATAAAGATGAGTTTATGGATGCGTTTATCCCTATTTTAAGCGATGGAGAAAAACTTTGTAAGGCTGCCGTTTATGACATTTATGATGTTTCAAAGAATTCCATTATTCCAAAATTTGTGTGGTTGAAAATATCCTACGGGATTTTTGCTTTTGGAAATTTATTGGCTATTACATTGGTGTTGGCGGGGGTTTAAGAAAGATGCACATATTGTTTTGTCACGATACTTACTATTCATGTAAGAGGGACGGAACAGTATATAGTTATGGCGCATTTCCTTACGAACTTTGGGAGCGTCGTTTTCTTCCTTATTTCGAAAGCATCACGGTTCTTGGTCGCAAGAAAAAGCTTCGTCCAGATGAGACGGGGGTATTGGCTGTCTCGTCTGGTAAAAATGTAGATCATGTCTTGCTGGCCAATATCGATTCTCCTGTAAAGCGTTTCACGAAATATACTCGCATGTACCAAAAAATAAAGGAGCAGGTAGATCGTGCAGATGCCGTGGTTATACGCGGACCCGTTGAGTTTGGTATGATGGCCGCGAAAGCGGCGCGAGAAAGCGGTACGCCATATGCTATTGAGATGCGTGGCTGTGCGTATGATAAGACATATTATAAAGGCGATTGGTTTAATAAAATATACGCGCCGATTAAGTTTAAGCATGCACAAAATATGGTTCGTCACGCCGATGCCGTTATGTATGTGACGGAGAATTTTCTGCAAGATCGGTATCCTACGGAAGGCCTAATGGAGAGTGCGTCTAACGTCGAAATTGCTGCACCACCTGAATATGTTGTTAATCAAAGATTAGAGCGTATTAAGAGTGATCCTGATTGTTTGAATATAGGTATGATTGGTAATTTCGGCAGTGGTTTGAAGGGGTTGAATGTTGCGATTGAAGCTCTGGGGCTCGTTGAAAAGCAGCGAAAACTGGAGCGTGATCCCTCCATCCCTGATTTTAAATTTAAAGTACTTGGGCAAGGTATGCCTGCTCTATGGAAGGGGTTAATTAAGGCGCAGGATCTTGAGGGTAAGGTAGAATTTTGCGGCACAATATCCGGGGGTAAAGAGGTCTTGGAATGGTTGGATGAGATTGATATTTATATTCAGCCTAGTTTTCATGAAGGTTTGCCGCGTTCCCTTATTGAGGCCATGAGCCGTGGCTGTCCGGCATTATGTTCTGATGCGGGCGGCGCACAAGAATTATTGGCGAATGATTTTATTCATAATCGCGGTGATCATAAGCAGTTAGCAGAGCATATTATCGGCCTAGCGGCACAGGAGAAACGTATCATTGCGGGGCAAAATAATTTCGATAAGTCTAAGAATTATACGCGTGAGGTTCTTGTGCCGCGTCGACATGCATTCTGGAGCAATTTTGCGAAAAGTGTCGAGTCTAAAAACAGTAAGCATAAGAAGGCGGCTTAAATCAGGACGCTTCGGCGAAATGAATTGTCTGCCCCATGATGCAAAAATTCATAATGGCTTGTACACGCTGTCTCTTATACACATCTCCGAGCCCACGAGACGTCTGAGTATCTC
>CAXHFH010000176.1:0-2289 GCA_964015995.1 uncultured Alphaproteobacteria bacterium | reverse complement strand
TGCACGAGGCGATGGTCACCTGTTTTCGGACAAACAAGCATTATGACCATGAGATTCGCTTTCACCTCGTAACCGCAAAAAACAACGATGTGGTTATCACGAAACGACCCAAAGATACGTTGTACATGCCAGGAGTCATCGACGATCCTAATCTCTATGTCATTTACGTAACGCGCGATCCGCGTGATGTCATCGTTAGCCGGCACGGTAAGAGCGAGGATATGTACTACTCGAACATTAGGCTTTGGCGTGAATTGCATGCCTGTGCACGCTCATTGTTCGGCCACGATCGTTTTCTCAATATCCGGTACGAGGATTTCGTAAATAACCCTGACGCCACACAAAGCCAAATCACTGCAAAATTTCCATGGCTTGAGAAACAACACAAATTTTCTGAGTACCATGAACACGCGCAAGTGTCTGAAAAGTCAAAGGTTGCAATGCGTGGCGTCCGTCCTATTGGACCGACCAGTGTCGGTGTCTGGCGAAAACATCTCGGTCGCATCGTTCAACAGCAGGCAATCCACGGCACAATGACACCAGATCTGGTCGGTTGTGGATACGAATCATCGCCGGATTGGGAAGTTGTTCTGGACGGCGTTTTACCGGATAAATCTAACAGTTGGTATCCGGAGAAAAAACGTTTTTGGCAGAGAATTTCGCAATCCATTGATGCTTCGAGAAAAATAGCTATCTATCGGCGCAAGAAAGGACTTAGTCAAATCAGCAGAGCAACCAATGATTGTTAGCCATGCAAAGAAGTTTATTTTCGTAAAGACCCGTAAAACCTCGGGCACAAGCATGGAGGTTAGTCTGAGCCAAGTCTGTGGTCCCGATGACATCATCACTCCGATATCGTTTGAAGACGAACTTGTCAGGCTGGACATGGGCGGCACGTTACCTCAGAACTACGCTGGTCTTGGAGAGCAGCGATATCGCGATATGATAAAGGCACGCAAAATGAAATTTTTACGCGCCAGACGCCGTGGCAAGTTTTTCAATCATATGCCGGCTGTTGCGATTCGCGAGCACGTCGGCAAAAAAACTTACGACGATTACTTCACTTTTTCGATCGAAAGGCATCCGTACGAAAAGGTTGTATCACATATCTATTATCATGCGCGCGGAAAAAAGAACTGGAGTTTTGACAAGGAGCTTGAGCGTGTTCTGAAGAAGAAGTATTACGTTAATTACCCAACCTATTCAGACGGTGAAAAATCTATTGTCGATTTCATTGTCAATTTTGACAATATGCAGGAAGACCTCACGACCCTCGGCGACAGGCTTGAATTTGATATTGTCGCGCACTATCCACAAACCAAACACAAATTCCGAACTAACAGAAGGCCTGCATCCGAGCTGTTGTCGCAGAAAGTAAAGGACCAAATATATAAGAACTGCAGGATCGAGTTCGATGCAATGGGTTACGAGCGTTAGCCATGCACAAATAGTGGAAAATCAAAACATTGCTACGGCTACTCTCCTAATGTAGGGTAGTTTTAAACAGAGAATTAAATAATTAAATGAGTACAAAAATAAATTTTGATAGAAAAGCACTCTTTTGGACATTAATAGGTTTTAACCTTGGATGGATATTTATGCTTCTTATGATTGGATAGTTTCTAATGAGAACCGTTTTAACGATTTTATTTGTAATGATCTCCCTAGAAATTTTTTCTGATGAGAGACCAAATATCCTGGTAATAATGGCAGACGACATGAGTCTAAGAATTAATGCACTAGGAGATAGAACTGCAGTTACTCCAAATTTAGATGAGCTTGTGGAAAAAGGGACTTCTTTTATGAATGCTTTCACTACTGCCGGTGTTTGTGCCTGCAGCAGATCTGCTTTATTAACAGGGAAGAATCAAATATCAATTGGTTCAATGCATATGAGAACCAGTTCTGGTGGAAGCGTTCCCTATCTTGCAGTTCCAGAAGCACACATTAAGGCATTTCCTGAGATTTTAAGGAAACATGGATATTTCACTTTCACAAACGACAAGCTTGATTACCAATTTAGTGGAATATTTCCAGGTAGTGGCCCTTTCACAATTTGGAATTCAGAAAAAGACAAATTTGGTTGGAGGAATAGAAAAAACTCTGATCCTTTTTTTGGCATGATTAATTTATCAATTACGCATGAAAGTGGAATTTTTAGAGGATTAATGAACTCCTTAGATACAGAAGCTATAAAACTAGTTCAGCAAACAAAACAAATGTTGTATAAGTCCCCAGTAAAACCCGAAGATGTAACAGTGCCTCCATTTTTACCTAACACGTATGAGG
>CAXHFH010000175.1:0-2341 GCA_964015995.1 uncultured Alphaproteobacteria bacterium | reverse complement strand
CACCTCTGGATTCGTCGGCAGCGTCAGATGTGTATAAGAGACAGATTTTAAGAACGATATATTCTTTATTATTTTCTGATCGTTAGGCTTAATTGATCGACACGGGTGATGATGACCTCATCGTCCTTTTGTAGCGTCATGACATCAACGGAGGTCGCTTTCCAGACTTCGCCTTCAAAGCGTACGCGTCCTGTTTTCTCATTCCATTTGATCACTGTTGCAGTGTCGCCAATCATTGTGTCTGTGCCGACCTTCGGCTCTATCTTTTCGTATTTTACCTCCCACCAAAAAACGATGTAATAGAGCAACCCTTCCATAAACAGGATAATGACAAAATAGGGCCAATCAAGATTGATGCTTTGTCCCATATCTATATTCAATTTAAAGCTGAACCCGATACTGGCGGCGATGAAACATTGCAAAAAGCCGAGCACGTAGTAACGCGTTTTATGATCCGGTACTTCGGTCAGAATAACGGCAAGCAGAATGAAGAACAGAAAGAACGGATACATAAAAGCCGTCATGAAGTTGACGGCTGTAATGATGGAAAGTTGCCCTGTTAATACGAGAAAAAGGGCAAAGCTTGTCATGTTATGACAGCTCTTCTATCAGAGCGTCTCCCATGCCGCCTGTGTTGGTTTCGATACAATCATCGGCCATAACATCAGGTGTGCGTATGCCCTTATTCAGGACGGTTTGCACGGCATGTTCAATTTTATCGGCTATATCACCTTGCGCGAAGGAATAGCGTAAGCACATGGCGAGACTGAGGATAGTCGCAAGCGGGTTGGCTTTGCCTTGTCCCGCGATATCAGGGGCCGAGCCGTGCACAGGTTCGTATAACCCCGTTGCGCCCTCAATACCCAATGATGCAGAGGGCAGCATCCCGAGCGAGCCTGTGAGCATCGCTGCCTCATCAGAGAGGATATCACCGAACAGGTTGTCAGTAACAATCACATCGAACTGTGCAGGATTACGTAACAACTGCATCGCGCAGTTATCGGCGTACATGTGTTCCAGCTCAACATCGAAGAATTCCTGTGCATGTAAGTCAGTGACATCTTCACGCCAGAGCTTACCGCTTTCCATGACGTTGGCTTTTTCACATGAATGCACCTTATTGCCACGTTTGCGTGCCAAATCAAAGGCCACACGTGCGACACGTTGAATTTCGGCGGTGGTGTAAACTTGCGTGTTAACGCCGCGACGTTGGCCATTGCCTAAATCTTCTATGCCGCGCGGTTCACCGAAATAAACGCCGCCTGTCAGTTCGCGCACGATTAGAATGTCTAACCCTTTGACGATTTCAGGTTTTAGCGTTGAGGCATCAATCAGCGCGTCAAACACAAGGGCAGGGCGCAAATTCGCGAATAAATCGAGTTCTTTACGGAGTTTCAGTAATCCCGCTTCGGGGCGTTTGGTATATTCAACATTATCCCATTGCGGGCCACCAACTGCGCCGAGCAATATCGCATCGGCGTCGCGGCATTCTTCTAGTGTTGTATCGGCAAGCGGCTCACCATATTCATCATAAGCACATCCACCGATCAGCCCGTCACGCGTATTGATCATGATGTCAGAATTATCATTAATCCAGCCAATAACCTTCTTGGCTTCGACCATGATTTCAGGGCCAATGCCATCGCCGGCAAGAATTTGTAGGGTGTATTTTTTCATGATGTTATATCCAGGGTCTGTCTTTGGCTCTGTCTGCTTCGAAATTATCGATATTTGTGCCTTTTTGTAAGGTCAGGCCGATATCATCAAGCCCGTTGAGCAGACAATGTTTGCGGAAAGGGTCGATTTCAAAGTCGAAGGAAAATTTGTTACCGCGCGTTATGGTTTGTTTTTCTAAATTGACCTCAATGAGGGCATCAGGATGATCTTTAGCTTCCTGCATTAACGCATCGACTTGTTCTTGCGGTAATTCAATAGGTAATATGCCGTTCTTAAAGCTATTATTGAAGAATATATCGGCAAATGATGGGGCAATAACGCATTTAATGCCCATATCCAAAATCGCCCACGGCGCATGTTCGCGCGATGATCCGCATCCGAAATTCTCGCCCGTGATCAAAATTTCCGCGCCTTTATATTCGGGCTTGTTGAGCACGAAATCAGGCAGTTCATTACCGTCATCATCATAGCGAATGTTATAAAAGGCACTGACGCCCAGCCCTGTGCGCTTTACCGTTTTCAGGAATTGCTTCGGAATAATAATATCCGTATCGACATTGATCATGTCGAGTGGTGCGGCGCGGCTGTTGAGTTTATCGAATTTTTCCATGGGTTAGATCTGTCTCTTATACACATCTGACGCTGCCGACGAATCCAGAGGTGT
>CAXHFH010000174.1:0-2387 GCA_964015995.1 uncultured Alphaproteobacteria bacterium | reverse complement strand
ATAGTTCGAATCCAATCTACAATCAGGAGCGTCACATGGATTCAACGAATCAATCAGCCAAGCATCACTGGCAGCAGCACGTCGAAGCATGGCTAAAATCGGGATTGAGCGGTAGCCAATACTGCCAGCAGAATGCACTCACCTATCATCAATTTATCTACTGGAAAACCAAACTCTCCGAGCGGTCACCTGACAAAAAGACTAGCGCACAGGGTACTTTTACCAAAGTGATCAGGCAACCGGAATCGATCTCCGATCTGACTCTCACACTACCCAATGGTATTGTAGTCGGCGGTATTACTGAGACCAATGTAAATCTGGTTGGCAAAATCATTGAACAGCTATGAGAAAGCGATACCTTCGTCCTGCTAACGATATTCCTGAAATCTATCTGTATCGCCCGCCCGTCGACTTTCGAAAGCAGGCCAACGGGCTCGCCGCACTCGTTGAATCGGAGTTAGGTCATAACCCCTTTGCCGGTGCGTTATATGCGTTTACCAACAGGCGTCGAAACAAGATCAAATGCCTGCTATGGGAGGATAATGGATTTATCCTTTACTACAAGGCGCTGGCAGAAGAGCGCTTCCGCTGGCCGACCTCTGATGAAGATCTCATGGCATTGACGGGTGATCAAATCAATTGGTTGCTTGATGGCTATGACATATCATTGATGAAAGCTCACAAGATTCTGCATTATGAGGCGATTTGTTAACGATTTCATGAGTGCACCTGTTTATAATAGCACTCATGAAATCGTCCAAAGACAATCCCGCTAACACCCTCGATTACAGTCATCTTAGCCATGATCAATTGTTGGCGATATTGTCTGATCGCGACGAACAAATAGAAGCAGCACAAGAAGATATCGCGTCAGCAAATTCCATTATAAACGCCCATCAAACATCACTCCGCAACAAAGATGTCATCATTGAACTACTCGAAGAAAAGCTACGCTTGGCACGTGCTCGAAATTTTGCTGCCAGCAGCGAAAAGCTACCCTTCCAGGTTGAGCTGTTTGATGAGGCAGAAGTAGAGGTCACACTGAGTGAGCTTGAAGCACAATTAGCGGAAGAAGACGCACAGTCCGACAAGCCAAAAAACAAGAAGCGTCAACGGGGCTTCTCTGGTGATTTACCACGTAAGCGTATCGAGCTTTGTCTTAGCGAAGAAGAAAAATCAGGTGCAGTAAAGACCTTCTTCAGCAAAGTGAAAGAAGAGCTCGAGTATATTCCTGCACAGCTGAATGTGTTGGAGTATTGGCAAGAAAAAGCTGTTTTCATCAATGACGACGCGTCAGAAACCCTGGTGGCAGCGAAACGACCCATTCACCCATTGAATAAATGCTTTGCTCATGTCTCGTTATTGGCTTACCTCATCGTTTCAAAATATGCCGACGGGCTCCCGCTTTACCGGTTAGAAGGCATTTTAAAGCGCTATGGCAATAGCGTAGACCGCACCAACATGGCGAACTGGATTGTGCGACTGGAGAGCCAATTTAAACCGCTCATCGATTTGATGCGGGGAACGCAAAATACAAGTCATTACATCAATGCTGATGAGACACGCATTCAGGTGCTGAAGGAAGACGGCAAAACCGCCCAATCGAATAAATGGATGTGGGTGACGTGTGGTGGCCCACCGAATAAACCCTCGGTACTCTTTGAATATGATCCATCACGATCCGGTGCCGTGCCCGAGCGTTTGCTGGAGGATTTTCGTGGTATTTTACAGGCGGATGGTTATTCCGGGTATGGTCAAATCTGCGAAGCAAACCAGATACAACGCATCGGTTGCTGGGATCATGCACGTCGCAAGTTCGTTGATGCGATCAAAGCAGTCGACAGCAAGAAGAAAGGGAAAGCTTCAAAGGCTGACGTGGCGGTGAGTAAAATACGTAAACTGTATCGAATCGAAGCACAAATTAAAGCGTTGAAAGAAGAGGAACGATATCTTATTCGGCAAGAACACAGCGTACCGATTCTGACCGAATTTAAAGAATGGCTGGAAAAAAACCTGACCAAGGTCATGAAGGGTTCTAAAACGCGACAGGCCATGGAATACACCCTGAATCAATGGGATTATCTGGCCGCATATTGTGACCATGGCTTTTTGGAGATCAGCAACACCAAAGCAGAGAATGCAATCCGGCCGTTTGCCGTTGGGCGTAGAGCATGGCTGTTTGCTGATACCTCCCATGGCGCACGAGCAAGTGCTACTTGTTATTCATTGGTTGAAACAGCAAAAGCAAATGGGCTGGAGCCGTACGCCTACATCAAGCATTTACTGGAAAATATCGGGGAAGCCGATTCGGTTGAGCAGCTTGAGGCGTTGTTGCCCTGGCATGTATCGATCTGAAATTTTAATACGGTCTTAAGTCAATGGGGCGA
>CAXHFH010000173.1:0-2388 GCA_964015995.1 uncultured Alphaproteobacteria bacterium | reverse complement strand
GGCTCGGAGATGTGTATAAGAGACAGGTCGTTACCTATTCATTGGATAGAAGCAGTAACGGTATGCTTACGATGCGGTTCAATAATGAAGGTAAGCTTGACCAGTCGAGTGCACAATTATCAGACCTTAAAACAATCGGCGAATTTGATGTTTTGTCAGTGAAGCCATTGACCGTTCGATTGAAAATTCCCAAAAGCAGTAAGATTAGGCATTTAAAAATTGGGAAGAGGGTCATTTTGGACATCTATGATCCGGATAACCCTGATGATTTAAAAGACTTAAAGCCCGTCAAGCAGGTGAAGTCACAAGAGCCCCCGCCACCTAAAAAAGCCGCGCCTGTGAAAAAAGAAGAACCCAAAGTGGCGAAGGTTGAAGAAAAGAAAACGAAAAAGCCGCAAGCTGCACCGCCTGCGTTTGTTCTTGTGCCAGAGAATTTGCCTGTCGAAAAGCCGCTTCAGGAAAAGAAACAAGACGCTGAGATTAAAAAGCCTGATCCGGAAAAGCTTGCCAAACAAAAATCCCTGAGCAAAGCGGTAGAGCAAAAAGAACATGTTATTACGCTGCGTGGGACACAGGCCATGACTGTCGCGGTCTACGAAAGTTTTGGCGCATTGTGGATGGTCGTATCAGGTGGAAACTCTTTCGCGCAACCGAACTTAACAAGCCCTGATCCCAATTTATTTACCGATATTCAGACTGTCCAAAATGATGTCATTGATGTTTATCGTCTGAATATGCCCGATGAGCCTTTATCCGTGAAGGGTATTGGCGGCGCGCTCGCGTGGGACGTTGTCTTGGGGGATAAAGTCAAGAAGGGTGATCCTATAAAGCTACAGCGTGTGGTGCATGGTATTGATGGTTTGCGCGGCGGTTCAATATTCTGGCCTGTAGAAAATATGGGTGAAATTGTAGAGATTGAAGAGCCGGCAACCGGAGAAACATTGATCGCAGTAACAGTTGAAAATGCCACGCAACTGGCAGGTGATGAGCAGCATTTTGTGGATTTTGATGTTCTGTCCTCACCCATTGGGTTGGTTATTCGCCCTAAGGTTGATGATCTGGAGGTTAAAAAAGTCGATGGTGGTGTTGAGATATCGCGTCCCTCGGGTTTGGCGTTAAGCTTGTCAAAAGATATTGATGCCGCAGAGTTGTTTACCCGTCAGCGCAAAATAAGAGATAAGAAAAAAAGCGGTCAAAAACAGGACGTAATTTTTAAGTTTGATGAATGGCAACTGGGCAATCACAAAACACTGAAACACCGAGAGAACATCCTGCTGGCCAGCATACACGGGCAATCTGAGTCACGGCGTGTGCAAGATTTACTTAACCTTGGGAAAATGTTTCTTGCCCATAGCCGCGGCGCGGAATCTTTAGGCTATTTCAATTTCGCATCCTCAGAATTACCAAGCTTGGAAGATAGCGCAGAATTCAGAGCGTATCGCGGTGTCGCCAAGGCGATGGGATGGAAAAGCGCGGATGCATTGGATGATTTATTGTTCCCGGCATTAGACAGCAGCCAAGAAATAGATTTATGGAAGGCCTTCGTCTTGGCTGATCTTGGTGATTGGCAGCAGGCTGCAGGCTTGTTGCCTGAAAAATACGCTGTTCTCTACACCTATCCCTACAGTATCGCGAGCCGTTTGGCCGTTGTGCTAGCAGAGGTTAATCTGCGTGCAGGCAATGTGAAAGCCGCCGATGAATTGATGACCTACGTTGATACCAAGAAAGAGCGCGAATTATCAGAGCCCATGAAAGCAGCGCTACAATATTTGCGCGGAGAATCTTTCCGGCAAAAGAACGATGCTGATCAGACAAAAACGATCTGGAAAGACTTGGAAAATAATGATGATGATCTTTACCGCACAAAGGCGGGGCTTGCGTTGACGATGCTGCTTGCGAATGAAAACAAGATCGACAATACTCAAAAAATTGATCGTCTTGAAAGACTGCGCTATGCGTGGCGTGGTGACGGGTTAGAGGCACAGGTGAATTATTGGCTCGGTGATGCGTATTTTCAGGCAAAGGATTACATCAAAGGTTTAACCATTATGCGTCAGGCGGCATCCATCGCGAAAGAAACCGTTTTGGCGGGGCGCATCACATCAGACATGTCGCGTACATTTAATGAAATGTTTCAAGAAAAGAACTTGAAAAACGTGTCGCCGCTTGATGCTGTTGCTGTGTTTGATCAATTCAAGGAACTCACACCGCCGGGATCAGAAGGCGATAAACTGGTTCAACGTCTAGCCGAGCATTTGGTGCGGTCTGATCTTCTTGGTCGCGCTTCTAGTCTGCTTAGGCATCAGGTGGATCACCGATTGAAAGGGCAGGAGCGGCTCCGCATTGCTATACGTTTGGCGGCGATTGAGCTACTCGATAAAAACCCGC
>CAXHFH010000172.1:0-2401 GCA_964015995.1 uncultured Alphaproteobacteria bacterium | reverse complement strand
TCGTGGGCTCGGAGATGTGTATAAGAGACAGCATTATGGTTCTTCCCCAAGAACAGTATTGTCCTGCTCGCACCAAAAGCAAATTCAAATCTTGATGTAAAAGAACAAATCAAAGATTTTGCTTTGGCGCGCGGACTTGTCCCTATGGAAGATGTGTTAGAAGGCTACAGCCTGCCACATAGCGCAAGCAACTATATGTTCTTTGATGACCCTAAAGGACGCTATGCGAATAAATTAAGCGCAGAAAATAATAGCCTTGATGTCGGTTCGATTACTGCGACAAAAACATACTATGGTCCTAATGGTGCACAAGAAGAAGAATACGAAATCAATCTATACGCCAAATTACCACTCGTTCGAAAAATCGAAGAAAATTAGGTTTTGCATTCAGGCAAGATCATTATATAAAAGACAATCATACAGGTTGTCTTTTATACCTGCTTTTATGCTTAATTGTTAATTTACCCGAGAATAAATAAGGGATGGACATGTCTAACGAGAATACAAATCTTGAAAACTCTGGTGAACAACCGCAGAACGAAAATCAAACTCAGACCGATCAGGATGAGCACAGCACGGCGACGCCTGACGAAACACTAGAATATGTGCCCTTTTCAGATGATATAGATGATGATCCGCCAACCATAAGTAAAGAGTCGGAGCCAACAGAAGATCAGGTACGTATCCAGTTACTGGAAGATCAGCATGAGCGCATGAAAGATCAGATGATTCGTGCCCTTGCAGACGCCGAGAACACACGTAAGCGCGCACAAAAAGAACGCGAAGACGCATCAAAATTCGCAGTCTCAAGCTTTGCCAGAGATTTGCTTAGCGTTGCCGACAACCTCAGACGTGCATTAGATGCCGTGACTGACGAAATGCTTGGCGAAAATCCCAACATGAAGAACCTAATGGATGGCGTTAACGCAACGGAACGTGAAATGCTCAGCTGTTTCGAGAGAAACGGTATTGTGAAAATCGAACCATTAGATGAAAAATTTGATCCGAATTTTCATGAAGTTATGTTCGAGGCGCCTATGCCCGACAAAGAATCAGGCATTATTATTCAAATCCTCGAGCCGGGCTATATGATTAATGATCGAATTTTACGCCCTGCACGCGTTGGCATTTCCAAGAATGACGGTAGCGGTTCAACACCCCCATCATCACCCGATTCAGGCCATGCTATAGACACCGAGGTTTAGCCCCTCCTTATTAGACACAAAAAGGACATATTTTTTTACTAATCTGTATGTCCTTGAGCTAGATTTTATAATAATCACTTGCTATAGTCCTAGCCCTGTATAACCCTTTGGGGATTTCTTTAGTGCCGCCTTGTCGGGCTATTCGCAGATCCGCCACAACAAAAGAGGAAAAAAAATGAGCAAAGTCATTGGTATTGATCTTGGTACAACAAATTCATGTGTAGCAGTAATGGATGGAAAAGAACCGCGCGTTATTGAAAACGCAGAAGGTTCTCGTACGACCCCTTCTATGATTGCCTTCACAAAGGATGGTGAACGCCTTGTAGGACAGCCGGCAAAACGCCAAGCTGTGACAAACCCCGAAAATACATTATTCGCGATTAAACGTCTTATTGGACGCCCGTTTGAAGACAAACAGGTTCAAGAGATGAAGGAAAACGCGCCTTTTAAAATTATCAAAGGCGATAACGGCGATGCATGGGTGGAAGTTGACGGTGAAACATACGCACCATCACAAATTTCTGCGATGCTTCTTCAGAAAATGAAAGAAACGGCGGAAAGCTTTCTCGGTGAGAAAGTAACAAAAGCTGTTATTACCGTTCCTGCCTATTTTAACGACTCACAACGTCAAGCCACAAAAGATGCGGGTAAGATTGCCGGTCTTGAAGTTGAACGTATCATTAACGAACCAACTGCCGCAGCATTGGCTTACGGCCTTGATAAAAGTGCCGCTGGTACGATTATCGTGTATGACCTTGGTGGTGGTACATTTGATGTGTCTATCCTAGAGGTTGGCGATGGTGTTTTTGAAGTGAAAGCAACCAACGGTGACACGTTCCTTGGTGGTGAAGACTTTGATGCACGCATCATTGATTATCTGGCTGATGAATTTAAAAAAGAACAAGGCATTGACCTTCGTGGTGACAGCGTAGCGCTTCAAAGACTTAAAGAAGCTGCTGAAAAAGCTAAAATCGAGCTATCTAGCACCACACAGACCGAAGTAAACCTGCCCTTTATCACGGCGGATGCTTCCGGCCCGCAACACCTTCAAATTTCACTCAGCCGTGCAAAACTTGAAAGTATTGTTTCTGATCTGGTTAAACGCACAATCGACCCTGTTAAAGACGCATTGAAAGATGCCGGACTTAAGGCTGTCTCTTATACACATCTGACGCTGCCGACGAATCCAGAGGTGT
>CAXHFH010000171.1:0-2459 GCA_964015995.1 uncultured Alphaproteobacteria bacterium | reverse complement strand
GTGCTATTATGCTGCAGAATATGCCGGAAGATGGCATGAATCCCGAAGCAGGAGCCGGGAATTTACAAGAAGATGATTGGCGTCGTGCGATGATCTTGCTCGATAGCTGCACCGAGGATGAAATGCTCTCGCCTGAACTTGAGGCAAATGATCTCTTGTTACGTTTATTTCATGAGGAAGGGGTACGTGTTTATGATCCTAAGCTTTTGAAAAAAGGGTGTCGGTGTGATGAGGCGCGCGTTGAAAACATTCTCATGACAATGACCGAAGACGATATTAAATATATGAGCGTGGATGAAGAAATTCTAATGAAATGTGAGTTTTGTAGTAAGACTTATGTCTTTAAAGAATCTGATGTTTTGCGTAGAATTAAAAAAGACGATGAGTCTTAATTTCTTTATCAAAGGGGCGGTTTCTTGAAATATTTTGTTTTCTTACCAATGTTGTTTTGTGCTGTTATGCTTAACGGGTGTTCTTCTTATGATGGACAGCCTTTGGCGCAAATGACATTTGATCATGTAAAACCTTTTCCTGTATATGTAGCGTCGTATGAACCTGTTAACCTTTATGCTGGCGTGAAGCAAAAACGTCCTGTCGGGTTCGTCTCCAACCCATCTGAGTTAATATTTGACTATCTCGGAAGTCGTTATGAGGCCGCGGGTAATCAGGGAAAGTTGAAAATTGAAATTGCGGACGTATTGATTAACCATGCTGTGGTTGAGTCCGATAATAGTGTTGGCTCACTCATCGGTTTAGGCAAGCGTGATCATTATCATGTTAAAGCACATATAAATATTACGGGGCTTGGTATCGACCACACGGAAATAAGAAAACAAAACCTAATTGTAAGCCGCAACATATACATATCAGAGCATGTTTCACTGGTTGAGCGTGAGCAACTTGAGATGCAGGCGCTAGATAGCATGATTGATGATCTTGATATTGCGCTTCGCAGGGTTTTGAAAGATCAATTCAATATAATGCGCTGATTAATGTTTCCAGAAATTCGGCGAGAGCATTACGAGTATCGTGAATAGTTCCAGTCGCCCTAAAAGCATTCCCGCACTTAAAATCCATTTGGCGCTGTCGGGCAAGGGGTTAAAATTCCCTGTCGGGCCTATGATGTCGCCCAGCCCAGGCCCTACGTTTGATATAGATGTTGCTGCGCCGGACATGGCGGTTATAAAGTCTAATCCAACATAAGATAGAGCAATAGCAAGAAAAGAGAACCCAAGCGCATATATGAAGAAGAACCCCATAACCGCGGATGGGATGTCACTGGCCATTGGTTTTCCGTTGTAATGTGGTATGAAAACGCCGTTAGGGTGAAGGAGTTTGTTCATTTGCACTTTTGTAACACTGTAAAGGACTTGAAAGCGGAAAATTTTGATACCACATGATGTTGATCCCGCACATGCGCCAACAACCATCAAGAAGAAAAATATACTGACTACAAAACCGCCCCATGCGTTGTAATCACCGCTGCCGAATCCTGTTCCTGTGACAATCGAAACGATATTAAATAAAGAGCGCCTGACGGCTTCGCCAACGGTCATATCTTGTTGGCTGACCAGATAGGAGGTTGTCACGATTGTTGTTATCACAACAAGAGATAGAAACCATCGAACCTGAGAGTCCTCAAACAAAGGGGCTAAGTTTCCTCTCACGGCTTTCAGATAAAGTACAAAAGGTAATCCGCCAAGTATCATGAATAGAATACAAACAATTTCAGGCCCTAAGGTTGTGTAATGGCTAAACGAAGCATCAAAAGTTGAGTATCCGCCAGTCGAAATTGTTGTCATGGCGTGCGCAACGGCATTAAACATTTCCATACCCGTGATCATATAGCAAACGGCACATAACCCCGTAAGAGCGATGTATATTATGGCGATTGAGCTGGCCATTTTAGCTGTTCGAGGAAGCGCTTTTTCATTTTCGGATAATTCAGTTTTGAATATTTGCATACCACCGACATTTAGGAACGGCAGTACCGACATGGCCATGATGATGATCCCGATCCCGCCAAGCCATTGGAGCATGGCACGCCAGAGTAGGATCCCCTTAGGTGTGTAATCCAAATTAGTGATCACCGTAGAGCCGGTTGTTGTTATGCCGGACATAGATTCAAAAAATGAGTCTGTAAAGGACATGTCTTGTGAGGATAGCCAGAAGGGCAACGCACCAAATGTTGGTAAGACAATCCAGGTTATATTGGTTAAGAGGAAAGCTTGCTTGGTCGTTATATCGAATTGATGCCCCATATTACTGAGGATGAGGGCGCCACCAAAGAAGGCTGTGATGATAATACATATAAAAAACACCATCCAATCGTCATAGCCGAAATAGATGTCGGCAAGCATCGGGAAGATCATACTGATGGACAGAATGCTTAAGAAAATACCGTTAATGTATAATATCTGTCTCTTATACACATCTGACGCTGCCGACGAATCCAGAGG
>CAXHFH010000170.1:0-2531 GCA_964015995.1 uncultured Alphaproteobacteria bacterium | reverse complement strand
TCAGACGTCTCGTGGGCTCGGAGATGTGTATAAGAGACAGATTGAAAGGCTGCCGACTCATACCCCCTTGATCTATCGAATGATCCAGTTCGATCAGCGTGAACGGCTGAATCTGACTCAACGGGCGATCATTATTCATGCATTTCTAAAGATCCTGAATCCAGACTGGGCGGATCCTGTGTTTGAGTATAATTTGGCGAATGGTCGTTTGAAGCTTGGGGGGCGAGGTTTGAGCCGAATTCATATGGGGGGCAGTTTGCTCGCGGGCCTACAGCCACGGGGGCTGGATATCAGCGGGACGGATATTGCGAGTTTGGGCACTGAGCTTTCGTATCCGATTGAAACGCTGAATATCATCGGAACTCCTTTCTTTAGTAAGCGACAACTTCGATCCATGGTGCACTTACGTGACCTCACTGTTTCCCAGGCGCAATACGATGAACTTAAGCTCCATCAGTTGCCCAAGCGGATCGCAGTCAATGTGATTGATTAGGCGGATCTGATTTTTTGCCCGTTAAGAGTCGCGAAACTACCCGAAGTTTTTGTCGCTGGAGTGTCATTTCACGCGAATTTTCAGATTCGATGGCATGATCTGCGGTTTAACCTCAAATCGGCAGTGCGAACAGGTATATTTTTGTAAACCGTTAATGGACGTGAATGAACGTTAATTAACGGTTCAGCTCATCTTTTGAAAAGTGATCTAATAGATTATCAGTCATAGTCACAGGCTGGCGATCTTAGAATCAGGGGCATTTGCGTGTTTTTTCGCTTTTTTTGAAAAAAATAAAAAACTTTCTGCTATCTTTTTGCGGAACGCTAATCGGGGGAGGGAATGTATGCTGGGATCCTAGTTCGAGGGATCGTTTTGCGAGGCGTTTTGAGGGATGGGATCGTTGTCTTTGTGGTAGCTTATATTGCCAATTTATTATTTTAAGTGGTTGTTTGTGAGTTAATTGTGGGATTTTATTCTGGTCTATTTTTTGGCGCAGGGATCTTCCCGTGAAAGCTGCGTTTACAGCACGCGGTCAACCGCCGCCGCCTAAATGAGAGGGGTGTTTTTTTGCAGAGTAGCCGTTCGGGGTTCGAGGAAAAATGGGTTGATTTCATTTTTTTTTTAATCAACATGTTTAGACCTCTCAGTTAGAGGAGTAATATCAATATAAAACAATTTCTTCACAAAAATACTCAAATGATGGCTAGCTCTAAGACGATAAAATACATATTCTTCGCCGCCACCTCTTTTGTTGCATTGGCTGCATCTGTTCAAGCGCAGGATTTTTCAATTAGATCCAGTGAGTCGAACGACTCAACTAGTCTTACTTTCTCACTGTTTTTTGATGGCACATCCATCGACGGAACCGATGATGTATTAATGCATGGCACCCAATCGGTTGATGAAGGACTCGCTGGTGATACTTTTTCTTGGGTTGTGACCGCAGTTACAGATTGGAACACGGCGACTGCACAGTCGCAGATTAGCGCGAATACTTTAGGCACCTATCTAAGTGGCTTGACCGCAGGACAAATTGGCGCCGCAGGTAATGGTCGAATTGGTGTTGTCGGTGGAAGTAATGATGGCGAAATCGGTGATGGAGAAGCGTTAATTTTTGATTTTGACGTCAGCGGACTCAACAACAGCTCGGTTCTCTCCTTAAATACGGCTTATTCAGCCGCTACGACGGACGCAGCGTTTGATTTCGTGATTTACGATTCGGGTGACAATACGGTTGTAACGTCAGCGTTCAATTCAACTAACTTTAGGCCTGATTTAGGAGATCAGGTAGTTCAGTCCGATTGGATCATGGTTCTTTCTGGCACAGGTGGTGAGGGTGTGACTGGAGACTGGAGATTGAATCACCTGCTTCTTGGCTTTACGCCAACGGCTGTCCCCGAGCCAGGCACGTTCGCACTCCTTGCGGGTTGTGCAGCCTTCGTTTCGATCATGCTGCGTCGCCGTCGCTAGTCCGACGTCACGAATATTTTTCAGGGATATATAGGTAAAGGCCTACTTCGCAAGCAGGGGGCTTTTTTGTTTGGAATTCGCAGCTTGTCAGTAAAGCGGGCTCCTGTGAACGTGCGGCTGCTGTAATACCAGCCTTTGACTTTTTATGGCATAAAGAGCAGGCGTCCCTAACTTTTTTGAAGCATTGAGTAGTTCAAGAAAGTAGAACGAACCCTTTTTCCGGAATTGCCTTTGCTTTTTGCCTGCTAAATCAATCGCTGGATCATCACACGTCTCAGTGCAATTTTAAGTGTGGGGTAAATTGTCTTCAATGGAGGCAGGGCTTTATTGCCCTGCACTGCAAAGCAATTAAGTTTGGCCTAGAGACGGACAATAAAATTCCGTCTTCCTTTATCCCGCGTCAACAATTGCACCCAACAGGCTTCGACTTGTGCTTGTGGTGCGGTAGGTAGGTCTGAACCAGAGCAAGCGTCCCTATCTCACGCGCTCGCTCTTATTTCGTCTGGTATTCTCGGGCTGGAACTCGAATCCGACGGAATCCTGTGATTTTCGTCATTTTGTATCAGGC
>CAXHFH010000169.1:0-2536 GCA_964015995.1 uncultured Alphaproteobacteria bacterium | reverse complement strand
TGTATAAGAGACAGGTTTTAAGCCGCGAGCGTATCGGGCAATGGTCTGGCGATAAAATTAGCATGAGTTATCCTTTAACGAATATGCAAGCGATCGCTGGTAATCGTCATCAGGATTTAAGTTATGTCGTGGTTCTCCATCAGGGGGGAGATTATGGCTCTATCATTGCGGCGGGTGAGGTTATTTCTAAGACTGAATTGGTGGCATCCTTGCCCAAGAGTGCGCCTTTGGATATTGAGCGCTCGTCTATGCCCAATCCTGCTATGACAACTCAATAAGAAGCGGTACGTGGTCGCTGGGTTTTACCCAATCGCGTGCATGTGTCAAAATATCATGGCTTTTCAATTTTGATTTTAACGGTTCGGTCACCCAGATATGGTCGAGCCTGCGTCCGCGGTTTGATTTTTTCCAATCACGGTTACGGTATGACCACCACGTATAGCATTTTTCATCCTTGTCCACGAAATGGCGGGAGGAATCCGTCCAGTTTAGGGAGTCTTGCATGCCGCCCAATCTTTCAACTTCGATGGGGGTGTGGGAAACAACTTTAAGGAGTTGCTTGTGTGACCAGACATCATGCTCTTGCGGAGCGATGTTGAAATCACCTACGACAACGAGCGGGTCATTCGGCGTATAGTTCTGTGCAAAGAAATCACGCATTTCATCAATGAAGTCCAGCTTGTGCCCGAACTTTTCATTAACCTCACGGTCGGGTTCATCACCGCCCGCAGGGATATATATGTTATGCAGTTCTGCTTGCGGGAATTTCACAGAGATATGGCGGCAATCATCACGGCCAACACGCTCATAGATTTGTGGATCTTCAAACGGCACGCGCGATATGATGGCAACCCCGTTATAGCTTTTCATGCCTTTGAAGTGGATATGTTCAAATCCGGCTTGCTTAAAAACATCGGCGGGGAAATGCTCGTCAGGGGTTTTTGTTTCCTGCAAACAAATAACGTCAGGATTGGCCTCTTTGATTAAATCCAGAACAAGGCCACTGCGTAAGCGCACCGAATTGATATTCCATGTGATAATGCGCATCAATATGCCCTTATATTAGAATGGTAGTCCGCCCTTACCGCCCATTTGCTCGGCCATGCCTTCAGGCATACCCATGCTTTTCATCATGGCTTCGGTTTCGTCTTTGATGCGTTGATCTTTGATTTTATTGGCGTTGTTAATCGCCGCGGTTAAAAGATCTTCCAAAGTTTCTTTATCTGAATTCAATAATGTTTCGTCTATGTCAACGTGCGTTGCATCACCTGCACATGTCATTGTAATTTTCACAAGACCACCGCCGGACTCACCTTCGATTTCGATATCGACCAATTTTTCTTGCACTTCTTGCAATTTCATTTGCATTTCTTGTGCTTGTTTCATCATTTTTTGCATGTTGAACATATGTTGTATTTCCTTAGCAGTTATCTGTTATTCGGGTTCGTAATCGCCTTTATCCATGACTTTCACAAGCTCGGCTTCGGGAAAGATTTTCAGGATATCGCTGACCAAGGGCATTTGTGCCACGTCTGCCAGCTCTTGTAAACGGTTTGCTTCGGCAATACTTGCGAGCGTTTCACCGCCGCGTTCATTCACAAGAACCACCATCCAATGTTGGTCTGTGATTTGTTTTAAGGCTTTGGATAGATTCTGCGAAAGCTCGGGCATCGCCTCGTCTTCGGGTCTGAACTCAAGGCGGCCGTTTGGTTTGTCACCGTAATTTTTATGCTCTAATTTTGTCAAATGCGCGAAATGGAATAATTGCTCCGCCAAAAGGAACTCTTGGTATTTACGCAACAACTCTATGACATCTTCCAATGTTTTGAGCGTCGGTATGGCCTCCACATCCGGCACAATAGAAAGCTCCGGCATGGCGCGCGCGGTTTCCTGTCCGTGTGGATTGCCGTCGCCGCCAACTGATTGCGGGGGCGGGGTGAAATCCTGCGCGTGAACGAGACCGCCTTGTGACGGTGTGCCGCCTGATGGCGCACTGCCACCTGCGGGCGTTGCATCTGTTGTGGGCGCGTCTTTTAGCTTTTTAATTAGATCAGAAGGATCAGGTAAATTCGCCGCATAACACAGGCGAATAACCACCATCTCCGCCGCGTTTTGCGGATTGGGGGCGGTGTTTACCTCGTCTATGCCCTTCAGTAATATCTGCCACGCCTTACTGAGCGAGGGCATGGAAAGCTTTCCGGCCATCTCGCGGGCGCGGGTGAGCTGATCTCCCGATAACATCTGGTTTACATCCTCAAGCGCGGGCATCACACGGAGCTTGGTGAGTAAGTGCGTGAGCTCCAATAAATCCTGAATCACAACCGACGGTGCGCCGCCATTTTTATGAATGCCGCCCATAATTTCCAGGGCTGCGGGCGTGTCGCCTTCGAAGGCTTTTTCCAGTAAATCCAGATTTTGTGCGCGATCACTCAGACCAAGCATATCTTGCACCTGATCGGCGGTGATTTTTTGATCCGCCAATGCCATCGCCTGATCGAGCAAGCTCAAGCCGTCACGCACAGAGCCGTCGCTGTCT
>CAXHFH010000168.1:0-2612 GCA_964015995.1 uncultured Alphaproteobacteria bacterium | reverse complement strand
TAAATATTCAATAATTATATAATAATCGCCTATGTTTTCTGTATTATATTTACGTTTGGTATAGCCAATGACCCGACCTGAGCTGTATTTTGCTTCTGAAAATAAGTTTTCAATCTCTTTTCTTTTGCTAATAGCTCTCCACAAACCCAGTCCCAACCCGAATGGAATTGATAAAACAACAATGATAAAAATGATTGTGAATATGCTTTCGGGATCCAAGGTGCGACACCAATGTTGGTTTCAATTATAATAGAACTTAGCATATTTTAAAGGAAACTGGACCAACGACCTAACGAAAACAAGCAGGTAAGTTTGTTTACTATCGTACAGTCGTTATCCATATTTTAATAATGTCATATCATCTGTTCAATTTGTGCTGACGCGGTACACGTCACAACTAAAGACATTTTAAGTCACTGTAATAAATAATAATGACGGATATTTAAGAGTTTCTTACCGTCGCCGCCATTTATGTTTTTTAAAATAGTCTCAAAACAGATCTTTGCGTGTTGGCGGCCAATCCTAGGGCTGTGATGCCCAGTGCTAACCTTGTTCGGCTTGCGAGAAGTTCCGCGCCGTCTTTATTTTGATCGCTTACCGTTAAGTCATCTGCGCCGGCTTTGTGCGTATTGATTTTTTCTTGTGTGAAATCAATGCGGTTCTGAAGTATGGAAAGTTCAGTCACAAGTGTTTTCCCATAGGTTCTAACTTGTTGACGAGCGTCTTCAATGGACGTGAGGATTTCTTCAACATCATTGAGGTCGTTAAAGTCGTAACGTTCGAGCCCCAGACCGCTAGATGTGAAGTCTTCTCCCTCGATTTCAACAAAGTTTGTATTGGTTGGGTTGAAATACGTGATGAGGTCATCATCCTGGAGTAAGTTAATGCCGCGATAATTGGTATCGACGGCAATTTGATCAATTTGGGAAATTGCCTTTTCGTAATCGGAATTTAGAAAGTGTGTTTGGCTGACTGAGTTTAAAGAATTCGCGTGATCTAATAGCTCGGCGCCTGTGAGGGCATTGTTATGGATGGCGACGTCTGATATGCGGCCTGCAAAGTTAAACCCTGACCCGGCAGCAGATTCGCCATCATGGAATTGCACGCCTCCGTTGACGCCACCGATTCCGATGCCACCTGTGTGGCTTGGAAAAAGTGCGTCCCCTGCCAGAGTTTCGGTGTTTACCAGATTACCGTCCAGATAACCGGAAAAAGTGTTTCCTGGTGCGTCGAGAACGAACGCGGCATGATATGTTTGACCGGCAACGATTTGTGCGCTGATGTCAATATCCGCATATCTGTTGCCGCCACTATCATCTTCGGCTGTGAAATATATCCGGTCATTATCGAGATAAATCGTCAGGCCGTTTACTTGCGCGCCTTCTTCATACAAAACTTGTCTGCCCGTGACGTCATCGGCATTAAATACTAGCTCAACTGTACGCCTTGCTTGCGATTGCGTATTGATCATCGTGGAGTTACTGACAATAATCCGGTCATTATTGCCGTCAAATTGTACGCTGGGGGCGCTACCGCTATTGTATAAGGGGGCTGCATTTGGTGATGCGCCGTTATTATATGTTGCGTTAACTGGGCCGGCAGCGCCTGACCCGGAATCTATAATCGGGCCTGCTGTTTCATTCAGACGGTAATACACGTCGGGGCTGAGGGTCAGAATTTGGTCGCTAATACTTAGAGAGCTTACATTGGTTGTTTCTTCGATGATTGTAGAATCTGTTTGGCCGGATAAAAGTGCGTCCCTTGATTTTTGGGCAATAACATCTATTTGATCAATCAGGCGTGATGTGGCTTCTAATCCATCAAGGGTCGTTTGAACCGTTCTGATGCTTTGCCCAATACCATCTAGCAGGCGTGAATAATCTCCGGCGGTGTTTTTGATGGCCAAAGATGCAAAAAAACTTTGCGGGTTTTCGAGGGCTGAATTAACTTTGAGGCCACTGGCGAAGCGCTTTGTTATAAGGTCAACGGCGCGCTCTGTACGATTGATACTTGCAATCGTACTCTTCAACGCCGTGCTCAATATAACACTACTCATTGTTAAACCCTTGATATAGTTCCACTCATAGGAATTTTATCATATAAAAGTTAACATAAACCTTATTAGCAGCTTAGCATACGCTTGGTATGCGGGTGCGATGGAAAGTGGGATTAGCCCACTTTTCTTGGGGGAAGCTTTATTATTGATATGAATCGAATCTTTCTCCTTGCTCGTAGAGAAAAAAAAGGCACAATAGATTTATCCAACTCCACAGAAGGGATTCGAATGCTGCGTCTTCGCTACGCTTATTTTGTATTGTTTTTTATCGCGCTTTTTGCAGCAAATACACATGTTTTTGCGCAAGAAGTGCAAAATCTGAAAGAAGTTCAAACGGAGCTAGAAGAAAAGCAAAAAAACCTTGAATCTTTCGAAGGAATCTTGCTCGATGCGACGCTTGATGACCAAACTTTATTTGATACCCGTCAAAGTGTTAAAGAGCTGAGATTAAGGGCTATGGAAATCCAAGGCTTGGTTAAGCCGTTGAGTGCATCTGTTTCTGCTGATATTGCTGATATTGGCCCGGAACCTGAAGAGGAAAGTGGGGAAGTGGAGC
>CAXHFH010000167.1:0-2632 GCA_964015995.1 uncultured Alphaproteobacteria bacterium | reverse complement strand
ACGTTGATAAGAATAGGGCGCTTCGATCACCCTCTGAAGTGATGGAAGAGCTTAAGAAAGGCTCAGGCTTGCAATATGTGTTGCCCGCTGATGGCTTGCCGATGCGTTTGAAGCTTGTGCCGTTTAAGAAGATTTTTAAACGATATGGAACAGTGAAGGGGAATAAGTTTGGGTGAAATTATTCTGCTTGTGTAATTCGACTTCTATAGTCTTCAATAGTTGATAGTGTAAATTCTGATAGTCGCGCTCTATGAAACGGCATTTGAATTGGCATTACCATCTGTCCATTCTCCCAAGCACCAGTCTTTTCGACTATTTCACTCTTGAACGAAAACATTTGTTCCCATGTTTCCAGCAATACCAACTGAACTTCATTTGGAAGGCTCGTGTCTAATGGCATACATAGTTTTTCAGAGATTTCTATCCATGTTAGATTGTTCTTTTTAATCCAGTCATCGGGAGAATATTTTAATTCAATAGCTAGATTATGTTTATCTGTTAATTGGTCAATCCAAGAGCAACTCACAGACTGAACCTGACAATCGTTGACTAAAATACCATCAATTCCACTTAGGCCATCTATGAGCGGTTTTAGTATATTATCAATGTCTGGAGATTGGATTCCTTGATATCTTTCTTTTGGATGCAATAACCATAAAACATCAATTTTCACTTCTCCAGAGAAAAAAAATTGATAATTTTCTATCGATTTTCGGATAGCTGCCATGAGTTCTTGCTTAGCTTGACTTGACCCCTGAAGAGATATAGGCCGTAATGGAAACTCGAGAGTAAGGCTCCCATATTCTGGTGGTTTTTCTAATACAGTGCTCAATTATTAATCTCCTTTCTTTCATCTTTCTGCGCTTTCTTCCGGTTTTCTTGTTCATCCTTGGGCAGGGGATCAAGATCGAAGAGGGATCGTTCTATATCACCGATAACATATTCATCAATTAGAGCAGCAAGCTTTTTGGCAAAGCTTGAGCGTGGATTTTTGCGCATGTGGTGAGCAGCCAGAGCGCCCATGATCACTTTACGCCGTGTGTCGCGTTTGCGCTCGGCAAGCTTTTCACGGGCTGAGAGATCGGCGAGTTGAGCATCTATCTGATCAATCTTCTTCTTGTAAGCTGCAATGATTGCCTCGCGTTTTTCTTCGAGTGTCTTTTCCTTGTCGTTCATGCCCAATATCCAGTGCTAATGTAAAAATCGTAAGCGTTCATCATAATTGCAAATTTAGCAGATAAGAGGTAATAATAACAGAAGAACCATCCGTTCAAGATAATTGAATGGCGCACTTATACAAACTAACAAATTACTTCGTAATTCTTATACTTTGTGTGCGGTTCTAATTCCTGCGGAGGCCGAACGGCTTAGCAGTCATGCCGGGGGCATGAAAGAGAGGATAGCCTTCCTCTCAAACTCTGAGGCTGAACACGGGCACACAATCCGTTTCGTGTTCAAAAAGGGACATTCCGTTGTCATTGTCCCGTTGCCCTTGGGGGCAATCAAAGAAGGTTTCGCCCTTCTTAAACTTGACGACAAACATGGGTGTTTGAACCCTTATTGGAGTAATCATGAGAACGAACGAGTTACATGCAACGGCTAAACAGGTGGGACGCTCTTCCGGGCGTTCATCTGTTGCTGCGGCTGCTTATCGTTCGGCCACGCTCATTGTTGATGAGCGTACAGGCCTTGTTCATGATTACACCAAAAAAAGCGGCGTTGAATATTCGCGTGTTTATACCCCGTATAATGCACCCGAAGATTTGCGTGATCGGGCAACTCTATGGAACGCCGTAGAGCAAAAAGAAAATCGTCGAAACTCAACAACCGCGCATGAATTAGAAATTGCATTCCCGCATGAGTTCAACGCATTGCAACGGCGCGAAGCAGGGGATGCGATATCCCGTGAGCTTATGAACCGTTACAACTGCGCAGTGGATATTGCGTATCACCATCCCAATAGGGAAGGGGATCAACGTAATTTCCACGCCCATATCTTATTTACGACCAGGGGCTTCGATGAAGGATCGAAAGACGGATGGTCTAAAAATAAGTTTCGCGATTTGGCAGCTGATAAAATCACGATTGATGGTGAGGCCACCACCAGAGGCAAAGAAGAAGTCAAATCCTTGCGAGCCTTCACAGCCCAAGAAATGAACCGCATAGCAGAGCGGGATAATTTGGGTGTGAAGACGGAGCATTTGAGCTTTGAAGCGCGCGGCATCGATAAAGAGCCAACCAAGAAAATGGGGTGGTTGGCTACCAAGCTTGAGCGCCAAGGTGAAAAGACAGAGCGCGGTGATCTGAACCGAGCCATCAAAGCCAGTAATGATAATATGGGCGCCACCACCATTCAGCTTAAAGATCAGAAGCAGCAGCTTTTGCTTGAACAAAAACGAGCATTGCTTGCCTTGGAGCTTGAGCGCGATGATGAAGACGGGGAGGGCAGTGGTACATGGCAGGCGACCCTTGCGAGCTTTGGCGAGAAGAAGAGTTTTCCATTTCATCAAAAGAGGGTAGAGCAGGCACAAGATGAGCTTGCGAAAGCCAAAGATCAACTGGCATCCATGAGCGTGATTAATAGGATGGTTGGGAAAAAGGCTGCGTTTGAAGCTGAGATACAGGCTAAAGA
>CAXHFH010000166.1:0-2640 GCA_964015995.1 uncultured Alphaproteobacteria bacterium | reverse complement strand
CACCTCTGGATTCGTCGGCAGCGTCAGATGTGTATAAGAGACAGGAATTAGATTACGAACTCGAAGCGAAATATACAAAGCTATACGGGTATATCCTGCGCGATGAAAAAAATGTTCACGTGCCGGAAATCATTGATGACCTCTCAACCGATCGCCTTTTAACCAGCACATGGATGGATGGCACACGCATTCTGGATTACGTCGACAAAGATACGGAAACACGTAACACCATCGCCATGAATATGTTCCGCGCTTGGTATGTGCCCCTGTATAATTACGGCATTATTCACGGCGACCCGCATCTTGGCAATTACACCATACGTGACGATTTATCCGTTAACTTATTAGACTTTGGTTGCGTACGTGTCTTCCCTGTTGAATTTATTGGTGGCGTTGTAGATCTTTACCGCGCCCTTCAAAATGATGATATGGAACTGGCTGTCCACGCTTATGAAACGTGGGGCTTTAAAGGCTTGAGCAAGGAACAAATTGAAACACTGAATATCTGGGCAAATTTCCTGTACGGCCCTATTTTAGAGGATGCCGTCCGTCCGATTGGGGAAATTACAAACGGCGTTTACGGACGGGAAATTGCCGAAAAAGTGCATAAACAGTTGCGTGAAGTTGGCGGCGTTCAAGTACCACGTGAATTTGTATTCATGGACCGCGCAGCTCTTGGTCTTGGGTCTGTATTCCTACACCTGAAGGCAGAGATTAATTGGTATCGTGTGTTCAATGAATTAATTGACGGCCTTGATATCGAAAAGCTCAGAGCTACACAAAATGACGCCCTGAATAAACATGGTATCATAAACCCAAATACTATTTAATGTGGTGGGACATCTGATGCGCTGACTTCTGCGTTACGCAATCTTTTCCAGATATAGGGCGGGCTACCATTTCTGATATCTTGGATATCCGTACTATGATTAACGCCGTACCGCGCTTCGAACACATCCAATCTTTTTGCAACATCCGCGCTTTTCGGCGCAGAGTATAATTCATCTGCCAAATCAATTTGTGCAAAATATTTCGGCACGTCATCAACAGGAATGCGTGACATAAGCAAAGGAAGGTCAAGCGACCTCAGGCTATTCGTAACAGTGGCGTCGCTCATATCGACAATGTCGCTTAAAAAGCGTTTGTAATTCAGATCAAAAATTTTCATCGCATGCTGCTCATAGAAAATGCGGTTCTGCCCTTGATACCAACGCTTGAAACAATTCGCCGCAGCCTTGGCTTCATCAACCCCGCTGTTTAAATCAGTGTCATAGCCGTTCGCCAGATGTTTCCAATCGGGTGATTGCACGGCACCGTTCCACCCCAAAGAATCGCCCTTTTGATTAAGGGCCCAGCATGTCCGAATGGCTTCCACCTCGGCCCATGCCTCATTAAACAATATGACTGTGACGTCACTGCGGGCATCAAGCATAATCGGCAAAACACCTTCCTCCTTAAGAGGAACAAAGTACAAACCATGCATATCTTGGTAGAAATGCATAATCTCGTGCAAAAATGTGTGCGCATTACCCTCCGCTCCGAGTAACAAAGACAATTGGATCTTAGCCTTCATTTTGCCTGCTTCGGACATCTTCCAAAAGCCATTCGCGAATTGATGCTGCTTGGCGGGTGTGTCTAATTTTTCAGTACTCAACGCAAAGGGCTTATACGCGCCCGCGCCGCCAGTAATTGAAAACTTCAGATCATATCCATAATCAATCAGGTCATGTGCTACACCATCAAAAAACGAATCCTTCATCATAAAAGAAAGCAGAGCTTCTTTCTTGGTTTGGTGTGCCGATAATATGTAAGACAGGTTTACATTCATTTTTAAAACATGATTTTTAAGGCAATATATGGAGCGATATTCAGAATAATAACTGCGATTTTGAAATTCCCTAAATATTGGAAGTATAAGTTTGGTAATGCCCCCTGCTCAACCCCCATAAGATAACCATGTATCTTTATAATAGGCTTTTTCACAAGTGCGATAGAAAGCGCGGAAATAATAAAAATACTCATATTAATGACCGAGCACCATCCCAAAAATGTCGTAAAAGTTTCAATTGTAAACATACTGATATCCTCATCATATGAATGATTTTTTTAACACAAATTCCAATTGGTGTCGTTAACAACCGCTTTTTTATATGGTTTTTAAACGAGCATTTGTTAGACTCGAAAAGCATTCAATCATGATGAAAGAGAAAACATGCGCACAATAAATATCAGTTTAAAGCCACTCCTTTTTCTTGCCGTCTTTTGTCTGATCGGGTGCATCAACGTCAATGACTTCGGTATATATTGGAATAAAGGTGTCGTTGACCCCGCTCTTGAAGGCTATTGGTTGAGCGAGCATGGTGAATGCAATCATTACGTCAAACACGATGATCACTACGAAATCACACAAGATGGCAGCATCATCAAAACCCTACCCATGGATGGCGCGACCTTCCTGATGATCAAAAGCAGGGATGAGCAGTTCATATACAAGTACACTGCAAATCAAGACACATTTACGCTCTACAATCCACAAAGAGCCATCGAAAAAGAGTTTAAACAACAATATGACACCGCAAACATTATCATTGATCGACACACCGTGACCATTGATCAACTTGATGGGGACGTTGTGAAAAT
>CAXHFH010000165.1:0-2676 GCA_964015995.1 uncultured Alphaproteobacteria bacterium | reverse complement strand
ATAGAAAGCCCTGATTATGGCAAAGTCGGGGAGTTTTTCAGAGGTTCCTTAGGTCGTACCCCCTCCAAGCAGTGATCCCCAATATGCCGTGCTCAACAGAACGAGCTATAACTTTGTAGGATATGGCTTACAGAAAAAGCTAAACGGTTGATATAGAGTGGTTTTCAGAACGGGGGAATATCGGGGGAAGTCAGGAAATAGACTGCTTCTTCGAGTTTTGTCAAACGAGAAGGGTTCTTTTTTTACTGCAACACCCTGGCGGCCTTGCGAATTTCTGTGTTTCTTCTGAAAGTCATAAAAGAATTATGTCGAAGAAAGATATGTCGAATCGTTCGACCTAATACGCTGTTAAAACTATGCCGAAATCTGAAGCCTTAATCGTATTGTTCTTTATCTTATGCGCGGTACAGTTTTTATTTCCAGTGCTCGCCTCAAAGATAAAAGCAAGATTTAGTGAGCTGGGCTACGAAATGAAAGCGGAACCTATGTGGTCGCTGCTCAATGTGACTCATTTTTGGAGTGAAGCTAGAGAGCATAATAGGCAATATAAAGATCCAGCCATATCAAAGCTTCTTTTTCTGCGTACTCTTTGGTGGATCTTGGTAGGTGTTACTTTTCTAGGGTTGGCCATGTCTGATGGCTGGTAAGTTTTAACAAGTAGCAGCAGGCCGACCTTCGGCGGCTGTGCTTGGCGTTAGGCTTCCATGTTCCATAGCGGAGTTCCTTATATGAAGGGCTGCATATAAGGGTGCTCAATTAGCCCATATTTTTAGGAGAGAAAGTATGAGTTGGCGAGTGACATATATTGATGGTACTAATGTTCAGAGCTTTGCATCGTTAGGTACCGCTTTTACAGCGGAAGGCCTTTTAAAGCCGAACAACTTAATTACAGCAAATTCCCGAATGGAGCTTAGGGAAGACACTGGGCAAATAGTCCGTCTTTCTCCTGGGGCGGAGTTTCAGATTATCGATACTCCGATGGGAATGAGGCCGGAATATTATGGTGAAGTAACAATCCTTAAGAAGAACACCAACTGTGGTAAGTATAGAACCTCATGTTATTTAGTGCCCGTCCCAGCGGACGAGCATGTTGATGTTTTCATGAAACCCGGTAAAGATAAAAACACTGATGACTTTTTAGTGTTCAGTGGCTGTATGGCTATCACTGAATACGATGAAGAAAATAGAGCTTATGGGATTTGCTTCGTGAAGCAAGGGGAGAAGGTGACATTGTCATTAGATCCTAATCTTACTGGCCCTAAACGCTATCAGGTCGCAAGTACCTCTCCAATATCTAACACCGAATATGATGCTTTTGTGGCGGATTATCTCGATCCAAGAAAATGGCAATAAAAGCCTAGCAAAAAAGCTCAAGCGGATGCGCATTCGCGCACCGCTTGGCTTGGTGTTAGGCAATACAAGAGGGAGTCGCATGCCTGAAGGGTTAACGGATTCAGAACTGTTTGTGAATTCTATCAGTGAGAGGGCCTTTCTTAGGCTTTGGACTCATCCGAATCCAATAGGAAAAAAAGGAAAAGAACTCTGTGACTGCCTTATTGTATGCGGAAATCATATAGTCATTATTTCTGTCAAGGATATAAAGTACAAGGATACCGGGGACGAAGCTGGTTGGAATAGGTGGATTAAGGCTGCCATTGATAAATCTGCTTCACAGATTTGGGGGGCTGAACGCTGGTTAAATTCGGCAGTTGAATTTACTCGACAGGATGGACGGAAAGTCGAGTTGCCTCTAAAGGAAAAGCGAATAATACATCGCATATCAGTGTCACTGGGTGCTCAACGAAAAATAATGACTAAATCCGGTGATCTAGGCAACGGGGTTGTACATGTCTGTGATGAATATAGCCTGGGTGCGATTTTCGGGTTGCTGGATACAATTACGGATTTTGTCGGTTTTTTAACTGAAGTTGAGTCTCTAATATCGAGAGCTAATGTTATTTTTTCAGGCGGTGGGATTGAGGATCTGCTGGCCATCTATCTACTAAACAAGCATTCTTTTCCTTTTGAAGAAGCTGACCTATTGGTAATTGATGATACGATTTTTAAAGGGTTTGTAGATTCAGATGACTATAAAACCATGCAAGAGTCATATAAAAGCTCCTATTTCTGGGACAGATTAATTGAGCATTTTGTGGATGACCTGTTAACAGACGGAATGTTTGAGTATGGAACAGGCCAAGTTACTAGCAATCAGCTGGCGCTTGTTCAAATGGCTCTACAACCTCGCGCATTTCGCGCCAATCTCTCTGAGTCTTTCTCAGAGTTCTTGCAGAAGCCAGAGTTGAAAATTGCCTCAAGAGTAGTTTTGGGCTATCAAAATACAGCATTTGTGTTCCATTTAGGACCAAGCAGTGATCGAGAGGCAAGAGTTCAAGAGCTGGGATTAAGGTGCCTAGTCGTAAGAGGTCGCCTTCCTGGCGTCAAGGTTGTAGTTGGCATCTCAAGAGACAAACTTGGTCCATCGGAAGTTGGTTACTCTCATGATATTGTTTACGTTGACCTCCCGGAATGGGATGACGAACTTGAACAGCAAGTAACGAATATACAAAAAGAGCTTGGTTACTTCGAAAATGCGTCTTGGACTAGAAAGCCAGCGAATGCCTAAGGAACCTCTGAAAAACTCCCCGACTTTGCCATAATCAGGGCTTTCTATCA
>CAXHFH010000164.1:0-2688 GCA_964015995.1 uncultured Alphaproteobacteria bacterium | reverse complement strand
GAAATTCGCGTTAGAGCGGTCACGTACCTCGATGAAAATTGGGTCATCCATGATGATGTGCGCATGTTTCCCTAGGTAATTTTTGCCGAACGGCATTTCCCCAAGGGCGGCAATCAATTCCGATGTCACCTTATGTGATGATTGATCATTTTCGAACACGTACCCGTTATGATCGGCAAGCATAGATTGAATGATTTTCTTGTCCTTTTGGCGGCAACGCTCAGACAGGAACCATGCCTCAAATACGGCTGCGCTGGCGACACCGTTATTAATCGTACGGAAATCCATGAACGCTTCGCGGGCATAGGCGCGTGACAAATCAGACAGGGGAGAGTTTTCAACCCGCTCCCACACATCTCTTTTGCCGGCTAATTGTAATTCCCACGCGGTGCGGATAACAGATGTAACCAAATCGGCCTCTTGAGCGCGGTTGATCAAAATCGCATGTTCAGGCGTAAAGGTCAGCGGGTTAATAAGCGCCCCCTGACGATGTTGCCAGTGGCGTCGCAATTCACGCGATACCAATATCACTTGATTGACCATATCCATGTGAGGATAAAGAAAAATAGTCCCGCTGCGGCGATCATAAAAGGCTTTTTCAACCTGGTCGCTCATCATTATCTCTACGCCGTATTTATCGGCAAGATCCATATAGGCCGATGCCAAACGGCTCTCGGATAAAATGGATTTAATTTCTTCAAGGCGCAGTGCCTGTTCTTCCTTAATCAGGGAAAAGTTATTCTTGAAATTGAAGTCTTCCATATTTTCGGAAAACTCACGGAAAGATGTCATTGTTCTTTCTTCAACATATATAGATGGATCATCAAAACCTTGGATCTCTTCCTTTAATGTCTGAATTTCATGCGCAAGCATACCAAGCTCGGCCGGATCAAAAAGACCTTCTTCTTCGTCTTCAACGATTTCTGCTTCATCTAAATAGTAAAGTGGTTGATCCCCGATATGGGTACAAATCACCGGCTGATGATCATCAATCGTGTATGCAACGCCACAAACGCGGTGCTGTATCATATGTGCATTGCAAAAATCTTCGTAACTGTCGCTCATGGCCCTAACCAATTCGTAAAATGTGCTCAAACCGCAAGAATGCGCGGTATGAAGTTATTATGGGGGGCAAAGTGTTAACGCTTTCCTACCAAAAAACAGAAAAAACGCCTTATTTTAAAAAAACATAGGCGTTTCCTAACAAGGCCTTAACAGGCCGTAAATAAAGGGTTAAGAAAAGGTGTTATTATGGAAATATGTTAAGAAATTAAGGATTTTTACTGAACAAACGTCGTATCCAGAACGGGGATATCCTCGATTAAAATATCATGATCAGACATGGTGACTTTTCCTGTCGGCTCAACGAACACTTTGACCGCGAATAAGGCATCCTTCAGCATCATAAAGGCGTTAACCACAAAAACACCGTCTTTGCGTTTTTCTTCAAGTTGCAAAGGACTAAGTGCTTTATTCATGGATTTACGCACTTCTGCGGGCGGTTCATCTTTCCATTGAATATGATCAGCCGTTTCACACACAATAAAACGTCCGTGACGGCCTTTCACAAAAGTGAAGAAAAAACGCACATATTCTAAAACGTTTTTTTCATCCAACGTAATGGGAACATTAGTATTAAGCCCATAGATAGTATCATATTTCCAATCAATGATTGTGTAATCCTGCTCACCCTCTTTATGAAACACATAACGCAACAACGGCGGATCCGTTGCATGATCGGCAACATTTAAAAATTTGTACCCCGGATAAAAAGGAACATCGATGGATAAAATGGTAGTTTCAAGGGGATCAAACGTACTGCCGTCTATTTTCTTATTCAAAACATCAAGAATTGCGGCGACATCGTCCAGTTCCAATTTCGTGTAGGCTTCATCAAACATAATTTTAAGGTGATTCGCTAAGTGGTGGTTACTTTCGAATAATAGTGCGTGTTTTATGTCTAAAAATCAAGATAGAGCGTCGGGAAAACCCTGTGTACGAATCCAACAACCCTTTTTGTATTAATCATGGGATGAAGTTACCCCAAATTCACCCCATGCGCTTAGGGGTGAGTCGTCCACGTGTGAAGAAGATGAAAAATGAAAAAGAACAAAATTGACTCGACAATAAACGACTCGCCAGACTCCTCTTATTAATGACGTAAATTTGTCTGTGTACAAATACGAGGATGAATTTAAACCCCCGTTATTCACACCCCCTACTTCTTACAAAAACCTTTTAAACTTAAATAATATATTTTTAAATCTTCCTTGCGCTGAGCCTTTTATTCGGAATAATGGCTGACATCATGCGATGAAGTGAGAGTTATATGAGCTATCAGAAAAAGAACCTTCTGGAAGTGCTAAAAGGGCACAGGCCAGATCATATCCCTTTTTGGTTTATGCGCCAAGCAGGGCGGTACTTACCGGAATATATGGAATTACGTAAGCAGGCCGGTGGTTTTCTGGATATGGCCTATAACCCCCAAATGGCGTGTGAGATTACCATGCAGCCTATTCGGCGGTTTGGTATGGATGGGGCAATCATTTTTTCTGATATTCTGACCATTCCCCATGCGCTGGGGCAGCATCTGGAATTTGTGCAAGGCGAAGGGCCGAAACTCAACCCGCTGCGATCGGGTTCTGATCTGTCTCTTATACACATCTGACGCTGCCGACGAATCCAGAG
>CAXHFH010000163.1:0-2781 GCA_964015995.1 uncultured Alphaproteobacteria bacterium | reverse complement strand
TTGTACCGTTCTGTGTTTCAACGCCTTTGACGTGTCCGGAGACAACGGTTGTGGCGGTTAGCGGATTGTTTTGCCCATCCAACGCATCAATACGTATTTCGTATGTGCCTTCGGGTTGCAGGAATCCGCCGCTGTTTTTGCCATCCCAGACAAAGCTTTCAATGTCTTCGTCATCGCTAATTTTTTGTGTGAAGACGAGTGTGCCTTCTTCGTCGAATATATTGATAGTTGTATCCACCGATGTGCCATTCACGGCGTAATCCACTTCAATGGGCTCTGTGCCATCAAAGTATGCTTCTCCACTGAGATAGCTGACATCTTTCCCGACATAATTTAGTGATGAGGAGAATGATGTACCCAAAGCTAAGGACACCAGACTTTCCAGTCTTTGGTTAGAGTTGATTTGCTGTTCAACGCCTGCGAAAGACACAAGCTGGTTCGTAAATTCAGTTGAATCAGCCGGGTCAAGCGGGTCTTGGTTTTGCAGCTGTGTGGTCAGCAAAATTAGAAAGTCGTCGAAGTCCTCTGCGAGTTGCGCGGATGAATTTGATGAGCTTTGGGCGTAATCCAATGCGTTGTTTATTGTGACATCACTAGCCATGTATATTTACTCCTTTATCCTAAACCACGATGTTGTAGCGCGTGCGCCCGGTATCGGGGTCAACATGCCAATCCACTGTGCTTTGTGTTATTTGTTCGTCCTCATTTTGCTCGCTAGAGCTTGATTGTCCGCGTCCTTGTGGATCCTCGCGGTTGAAATCGTGGCTATCGCTTGCCAATTCAAAATCAATGCCGCCATTCATGTCTAAGCCTGCATCCGCAAGTGCACGGTGGAGGGCATCTGAATCACGCTGTAGCATCAAAAAAGTTTCCGGTTTTTCTGCTGTTAGAACGATTTTACTCGCACTGTCCTTGTCGACACTCATTTTCACCTCAACGCGGCCTAAGTCAGGTGGATCAAGGCGGAGCTTGATATTTGTATCGTCACCGGCCTTGACGGCCTTTTGTATCGTCATCGACACCATCTGCGTTGCCGGATGGTTTTGCCCCGCACTTTGTGCCTGTGTTGTGATGTTGGTCAACGCGCTTTGTAAGGGCGTGCTTGGTGATGTAATGGTAAATCCACTCTGCGGTAGCGCACCTTCCAATGTTGATATCGTCGATGAAAGGGCGGTGTTGCCTTGCAGGAATTGTTGACCTGAGGATATTTGTGCCTTGTGGTTTTGCGGGGTAGGGGCGTCCTTGGCAGATGCACTTTTTAATGCAGTGTCGAATGCTTCTTCCGCGGCGTCACTTTGTGGGGCAGCGTTATTTCCTTCATACCGAGCATCAAAGCGCGCATCATACCGTCCTTGTGTGTGATGTTCGTTTTGCGCCGTATTATTATTGGGTGTTGCCTTTAAATCCGTTTTTAAAACGTTGTCAGAGATTGTATTCGCTCTATCCGCTGATTGTTCGGTTTTACTGCTTTCCGGCTGCGTTAACGCATAAAACTGACTGATCAAAGCGGCGAGGGCGGCCTGATCTTCTGCGCTCAACTCATCCACGATGTAGTCGTGAATTTGCGTTTTGAGTTCGGTTATTTCCTGCGGTGTCATGCCTCCAAGCACGGTTAGCAAGTCATCATCTTGAGGTGTTGTTTCGTCGGTTGCTTCAGGTTCCCTGCCTAAAATTTGTGAAACAATACCGTCAAGCAGCGCCTGTAGTGATTGCTTCTCCTCATCGCCTTCTTGCGTTGTGATCAACCCTGTTGAGGCATATTCATCAATCAGTGCTTGCAAATCTTCGCTCAGGACGTGAAGCGCCGGAATTTCAGTGTTTGTGTTTGTGAACACTTCTAAAGGAGCGGTTTTTTGCGCTTCTTGAGACTGCCCGGATTGCTGCGTGGCATTTCTTTGCTTCACAGATTCCAGAAAATCGGCGAATTGCTTTTGGCTTTCGGTGCTATTCGTAACGGCTTTGGTGGCCTTGTATGACTCTATGTTTCTTTTGGACGCAGCATTGTTCCTTGCGCCTATCTTTGCGGATAGGTCGTTCAGTTGGGAATTATTACCCTGCTGGGTTGTAAAAAACTCAAATGCCATCTTGTGTTGTGTCCTTTAAACAGTTTCGCTTAAGCCTGATGAAACGGCCTTTTTCTGCGATGTGTTGGGGATTGCTCCTGTTTGGCTATAGCTATAGCCGCGCTGGGTTTGTGCCGATTTAATGGCTGCGTTGCGGATGGTGTTACCCAAACGCTCTGTACAGCGCTGCATGCGTTCGATTGCGTTCATATTCTCTTCTGATATGGCAGAGAAGTTATCATGCAGTTTGCGCAAGCGGTCTTTCATCGTCGGATCCGCGTTCTTCAGTTCGTTCTTACGTGCGATCATTTGTGCCATCGCCGATTGATATTCATGCGCAACAGCGATTTTTCGTTCTTGCATGGCCATAAAAGTTTTTGTGTCCGTGCGTTTTAACGCTTCAGTTTCTTCGTCATAGACTTTGCCCAATGTTTTAATGATATCCATCACATCATTCATTGCTGCGTTTGTGTCACGTGAAAGAAGCTTAGGCTGCTTGGGCTGTTGTTGCTCTGCGTGCTGTTCTTGTCTCATGCTTCTTTCCTTTCGTCGTTGTTTTGTGCATTTTGGGGCTCTTGAAACATGACGCGTTGCCCCATCTGTTGCGCTGTGAACAGTGTGGATTGCGTGTTGGCTGCCGCCTTTGTCTTGATTTGCTTAATCATGACATTATTGCTGTCTCTTATACACATCTGACGCTGCCGACGAATCCAGAGGT
>CAXHFH010000162.1:0-2840 GCA_964015995.1 uncultured Alphaproteobacteria bacterium | reverse complement strand
ACACCTCTGGATTCGTCGGCAGCGTCAGATGTGTATAAGAGACAGGAACGTGGATGGCTTCGGGCTGTTCTTCCATCACTTCGGCACTTTCCGCATTCGCAATGAGCGCATCAAGGCTGGCGGCTTCGTAATATGTTTGCCTGCTGGCGCCCGTGGGGATTACGTTTAATGATTGCGCCGCTATTAACATCACACCTTTGTCTTTGCCAGCAAAGCGTTCATAGAGATCAATCGCATTGCGGGAAAAAGGGGCGTTATGTGGCGCGGCCATGGTCACGCCGTTGGCGACGTCATCGTGTTCGGTTAACCAATGGGCAATCTCATGCAACACACTGGTTTTTATCATCTCACCCAGATTAAGGCTGTTCTCGCTACGGTCATAAGACCCGCCCGCTTGTTCGCCCGTATGTGCCTTTAAATCGGGATCAACGGAAAATCTGATAATCGGTTTTTCCAATCCACGTTCCTCGGCGAGCATTTCAACGATTTCTATAGCCTCTTCTTCGGTATAGGTATCTTTACCGCCGACAAACATGGCTTCCCACATGTAATAATATTCATCTGTTTGTGAGAGAAATTCTTTAAAGTTGTTCAACATTTCAGATTTGCGCTGCGCTAAGTCGGCGCCAAAAGCTTGTGTTAAACCCAGATCTTTTTCCAAAGTTTCCATGACGCTCGGAACGTTTTCGCGTTCTGTCATGCTCGCACTGAAAATGCCTTGCGGGTTTCGATATACCCAAAGCAACACAACGGGGTCATTCATATCTTCCGCTTGGTCAACAATGTGGGATAAGTTGTGATCATGCATCAACGCGGCAAGCGCATCGGCCTTATCCTCATCTATATCCCTGATGGCGACAGGCATGATGATACGATCGAAATGTTCGTGGTACGCAGGCTGTAAACTCATTATCACCGTGTTGTCTTGTTATTTTTTAATGATCTTATTTCAACACAGATTTCTTAACATAACGTACACACGCAGCACAATTTTTATTTTTCATCCCACTCTCGTCACCCGCGACACGAAAAACCCATCCAGTCCGCCTTGTCCGGCAAGGTGAGAGGGTAGGATGCGTAAATCGCCGTTATCATCAATCAGTTCATCGTACTTGCCGATTTCCTCTGGCGTGATGGGGATGCGGGCGAAATTCGAATGGGCGCTCAGGAATTTTTCAATCTGGTGTTCGGCCTCGGCCTTTTGCAGGGAGCAGGTACAGTAAATCAACACCCCACCCACGCCGAGCATGCCGCCCGCATGGTTTAATAATCGCTCCTGAATAGAAACCAGCCCCTCAATATCCTTCGGCGATTTTAAATAGCCCGTATCAGGGTGGCGGCGGATTGTTCCTGTGGCAGAACAGGGCGCATCCAGCAAAATACGCTGTGGCGGCTCAATCGATTTCCACGCCGCGGCATCGGAAATTTCGATGGTCACGCGCTCTTTCAAACTCATGCGCTCCAGATTTTCTTCTAAACGCTTCAGACGTTTGGCGGAGCGGTCAATCGCGGTGACGGTTGCGCCCATCGCCGCCAGTTGCAATGTCTTGCCCCCCGGCGCGGCGCACATATCAATCACGTGTTCGCCGTTTACATCGCCGAAGAGTTGCGCAGGGAGCGCAGCGGCGGCATCTTGTATCCACCATTTGCCATCATCAAAGCCCTCCATTTCGCGGATATTCCCGCCAATCACGCGGCGTAATGTCCCCGTCGATAGCTCGGAAGCTTGCAGGACATTTCCCCAATAGGGGCGATCCGCAATGTCTTTCACCGTAATATCAAGCGGTGCTTCGGTCATGTTGGCTTGCGCGATTTCCGCGGCTTGGGTCAGGCCGTAATCTTCGATCCAGAGTTTCAGGAGCCAATCGGGGGTGTTTAACCGCGCGGCATCTTGTTTGGTGATGCGCGCCGCGCCGTCGCGGCCTAGTTTGCGCAAAATCGCATTCACAAATCCCTTTTGGCGCGGCATGCCCTTTTCTTCGGCAAGGCGCACAGAGGTATCAACGGCGGCGTGGTCGGGCACGTCCATGAAAAATAACTGCGTCACACCAAGACGCAGAATGTTCAAAACCACATCCGTTTTCATCGCATCGGGGCGGTCTTGCGCGAAGGCAATCAGATCATCAATCTGCCCAAGCCTGCGGATAGTGGTGGTGAGTAACATGCGCGTAAAGGCGCGATCACGCACCGGCAGGGCGGCAAATTCATCGGAGCTGTCCAGTGCGATATCAAGCGCGGTGCGCTTATTAATCACGCGGCTGAGGAGGTGCAGGGCGCACATACGCGCCGCCAGATCATTACCTGATGTTGCTTCTTCGCCTTTATTTTCGCTGTTTTCCGTTAAATTCATTTGATCGCACTGCTCGTTTTATTCTACTATGAGATATGGATACACAAAAACCAAGCACTGATACAGCAGAAAAACCGAAAGACGTTTCCGAGCAGGAAAAAGAGATTGGTGGTTTTGAAAATAGACCTGAGCCAACGCGTTTCGGCGATTGGGAAGTCAATGGACGGTGTTCTGATTTTTAAAGGATTAGGCGTAGCAATGATGAATATAAAATCACTCAAAACCGGACTTTTAACATGCGCTCTTTTGGCGCTGGGTGGTGCAGAGATAGCGCATGCGAAATCCCCTGTGGTTGTGGAGATGTATGGTCGCAACGAGTGCGGAGCCGATACGCTCGCACAGGATGATGTGCTGGATATACTGCAGGATAATGACAATGTGATTTTTATTAATTGCCGCAGGCTTTATGACCGCGCAGAAGATGATCATAGATATACCTTGGAGCCTGTCTCTTATACACATCTGACGCTGCCGACGAATCCAGAGGTGG
>CAXHFH010000161.1:0-2841 GCA_964015995.1 uncultured Alphaproteobacteria bacterium | reverse complement strand
AGATGTGTATAAGAGACAGCGGTTAATCAGTTGCAGGAATTTTATGGGAGCGAAATTGGCGGTATTGTCCAATCAATCCTTATGGAACACATTGCACAAGCTTGGCCTGATGTTCATGATTTTAGAATTTTGGGCTGTGGCTATGCGTTACCTTATCTATCGCATTTTCAAAAAGATTCGCCGGAGCGTGTCTTTGCGATGATGCCAAAGGAGCAAGGCGCCGTTTATTGGCCGCAAAAAGAAAAGAACCTTGTTTTAAGTTGTGAAGAGGATCGTTTCCCCCTCGAAAATGCATCCATTGATCGTGCTATCCTTGTGCACCATATAGAGGGCTGCAATGATCTACGCAGCTCTATTCGTGAAATATGGCGTGTTTTAAAGGCTAATGGGCGTATTTTGGTTATTGTCCCTAATCGCCTTGGGGCTTGGGCACATGCAGATTGGTCACCATTCGGACACGGACGGCCATTTACGCTATCGCAGGTATCTTTATTATTCAGTGACAATTTATTCGTACAGGAAAATCATAAAAGCGCATTATTCGTACCGCCGATCCCCGATTCTCCTGTCATGATGCGCTCTGCCAATTTAATTGAGCGTTTCGGGCGTACAATTTTGCCTTTCGTGGCGGGCGTGCACATTATCGAGATGAGCAAAAAAATATATGCTGGCGCGGATAAAACCGGTGGTGGTTCAGCAGTCTTTTCGAAGACAAAAAAAATCCTCGGTACGCCTGTCCCACAGAGTTTTACATCTGATTAAAAGACGCATTAAAATTGAAAATTCTTAAATCCCAAGCGGATTATTTGGATCAACCCCATCCATGAACTGCTTTTTTCTGTCCGCGTTAGTGACTTGATAAACAAGACCTATCCAGCTGGCGATGATACTTCTGGCGCTGTCTGTCCAAGTATTCTCTAACATGTCGGCCAAGTCTTTGTTGAATTGGTCGGTTTCCGGTTTGCTCATTGTTTCCGGATTATATAAATCCAGCTTTGCAATTATTTCATCTTTAAAATAGTTGGCTGGGAAAGGTGGTGCATCCGGTCTTTCTCCGGACTTGTGCAGCCTGATTTCGCGCTGGTATTCTTTCAGCAAACTAATCGAGTCGTATTCAGGGTGACCTTGCATGCAAACCAAACGGAAGTTATCGGGTGAGACCGCAATATGAGCACCTGATTCTCTTCCGGCGACTAAAATTTTCATGTCGGCTTGTTCAAACTGCTCTGATGAAATGTTGTTGAACCGTGAATGTGGTACATCAAAAACGGTATTCATATTACGTACTAGCGGGTGTGTTCTGTCTATAACGCGATGGCGATAAACTCCCCACAACTTTCCGTCTGGCAAAGGCGTGCGCTTCTGGTTGTATTTCGATTGCATAACAGCGTGTGTTGCGAGGCATGAACACATTGTTGATGTCACATTATCCCATGCCCATTCCATGACGCCTTGTAAGGGCTTCCAAAATTTTTCTTTTTTCAAATTTGGCTGAGAAACATTAGCGCCCGTCACGATAAGGGCGTCTAAGCCTTCTTCTTTCAGTTTTTCAAAGGGCTCATAATATTCGTTTATATATGATTGTGTTTTGTCGCTACGTTTCAGTTCAGGCAACGTAAAGGGGTGAATATAAAGCTGTGCGATTTGGTTGCTTTCACCAACCAAACGAAAGAATTGACGCTCTGTCGCCTCGAGGGCGGCATCAGGCATCATGTTTAAAAGCCCTATATGTAATTCACGAATATCTTGATGCTGTGCGCGTTCCGGCGGCAGGATCGTGCGACCTTCTTTTTTCAAGCGACTAAATGTTGGTAATTCTTTGTAGGCAACTAAAGGCATAACAGGGTAAGATCCTATTTGATTTATCCATCACTACCATGTAATAACTCTAAAATAAACGAGATTAGCAGGCCGATGTCAGAATCACTGGAAGAAATTCGCAAACAAATAGATAATATCGACAATCAAGTTCATGATTTGTTGATGCAGCGCGCATCCTTGGTTTCGTCTGTGGCGTTGGCAAAGAAGGAAAGCGGCTTGCAAATCGTTCAGCCTGCGAGAGAGGCGCGGATGATGCGGCGTTTGCTTGCGCGACATAAAGGCCCCTTGCCGAAGAAAACAATTATCAGAATATGGCGCGAATTGGTTGGCTCAGTATCACTGTTGCAAACAGGTTTAAGTGTTGTAATTGCGGATGAGAGTGATGGCTATGCGCATTGGGACATGGCTAAAAACTATTTCGGCAGTGCTGTACCAATGCAAGTTGTGAAAGGACAGCAAGCTGTTATAAGCCAAGTTCTTGAAGAAAAATCATCCTTCGCAGTTTTGCCTTGGCCTGAGCTTGATCAGGAAATGCCGTGGTGGTCACACCTGTTTAATCGTCAGAATAATGATCAAAGGCCGTTATCCATTATTGGTGCACTTCCATATGAAAAAACAGGACAGGACGACCCTTCTTCGATTTTTGATAAGGCTTTGATTATTTCTAAGATGGAATTTATGCCTTCTGATATTGATAATAGCTTTATTGGATTGGAATTAAGCGCGGATATTAGCCGCGCACGCATTCGTAACAAGGCGGAGGGCGCTGGTCTGGAGGTTATAAATCTCTTTAGTGGTATTCTATCCCACAACACAGGCGTTAAAGTGCATCTTGTTCAGGTTAAGGGGTTTGTTGATGATAAATCCAGCGCAGTCGAAGGTTTGAGATCATCTTTTGATGAAGAATGTTATTATTGCCATGCAATGGGCGGTTATCCGGTGATTCCGGATATAAACGAAAATGCCAGCGTGCAGGATCTGTCTCTTATACACATCTCCGAGCCCACGAGACGTCTGAGT
>CAXHFH010000160.1:0-2963 GCA_964015995.1 uncultured Alphaproteobacteria bacterium | reverse complement strand
GGAGATGTGTATAAGAGACAGGGTAAGTTAGAGCGCATGACTCAGTTCAAAGATAAGGCCGGAAAAAATGCGGAGCGCGCAGGGCTTGGGTTGTTTGCGTATCCAGTGCTTATGGCGGCAGATATCTTGATTTATAAGGCGACCCATGTACCTGTCGGGGAAGATCAAAAACAGCATCTGGAGTTAACGCGTGATTTGGCGGCGACATTCAATACACGTTACGATGTCGACTTTTTTCCGCGGCCACAGCCAGTCATCGCAGGGCCTGCGCCGCGCGTGATGTCGCTTCGTGATGGGACCAGTAAAATGAGTAAATCCGCAGATTCTGATATGACACGGATTAATCTTACAGATACGCCGGATATGATTGCGAAGAAAATTAAAAAGGCGAAAACGGATGCTGATCCGTTGCCCGATACATTAGGTGGTCTGGACGGCAGGCCAGAAGCATTAAACCTTGTGACGCTCTATGCGGCTTTGGCGGATATCAGTAAAGAAGATGTCATCAAACAGTACGCAGGACAACAGTTCGGAGCGTTCAAGCCGGCATTGGTTGAGGTGGCAGTAGAGCATCTGGCGCCGATCACAGGTAGAATGAATGAGTTATTGGAAGATACGGCGCAAATTGATGCCTATTTGAAGGATGGCGCGGAGCATGCACGCTCAATCGCCTCGGGTGTGCTTATCGATGTTCAGAAAATAATGGGTTTTTTCATATAAAATAATTCCTTAAAGAGCTTTAATGTGTTAATTTCACATAGATATTTGCATTTTATTAATTAAAATAGCAGAATATGGACAGCGTTAACTTACTGGGACAGCGTACATTATGTTTACACCTTTAAAATCACTTCTGGCAGCCGCACTGATTTGCTCTGCATTCGTTTCAACAGCACAGGCCGAGCAGTTCTTCTATGAAGACAGGCAAGAACGTTTTACAATGACGTTCCCTGATACGTGGAAACGTGTTGCCAATCAAAAGGCAGATGATCAAATTACAATTGCAGGTCCGGGCTTAGGTGACTATGCGACGTGTAAGGTGCGTGTACGTGATGATCGCCGGTTCGTAATTTTCCCGGGTAAGTTTGACTCAGATGTTCAGAAGATCGCTTACAGCAGAAACTTCTGGAACGATTATCTTGGCGATTATAATGAAATCGTTGTCGATACATTTAAGGACGGTTCAGGTCTTGGTCTTGGTTATGCAACGATGGCAGAAGCATCGTATGAAACTGCAGAAGGCCCCTTGGTTCGCAAGCGTGGCATGATGTTCGCATCTTTGTATCACGATCAACTTTACGTTGTTGATTGTTCTTCACATGAAAGTGTTTACCAGAAATGGCGTCCTGCCTTTCTATCGATCGTAAAGTCAGTTGATTTTGGTAGTGTAAGACATGCAAAGCCGCATGGCCATTACAGAGGGTTTGATAGCGATCCTAAAATCGCAATTGAAGGTGCTAAAAAGCTTGATGTATACAAGTTCTAATACACTTGACCTTTTGAAAATATGACCACATAAAGCACCTCATTAATTGAGATCCTTTGCTTGTTCAATGAATATGCCAAAAGGCGACTAAAGGGGTGTTTTTTTAATGCAGATTTATCTGCCCATTGCTGAAATGAGCATAGCCATAGAAGTGATTTTTCTTCTAGGCTTTTTTGTTGGCTTTATTTCAGGTGTGTTTGGCGTTGGTGGTGGGTTTCTGACAACACCTCTTCTTATCTTTATGGGGATTCCTTCTGCTGTTGCTGTTGGTACGCAGGGCAGTCAGCTTGTTGCGTCTGGTCTCAGTGGCGTGATGGGGTATTGGCGGCGTGGCCACGTGGATTTTTTGGTTGGCACAATTATGCTCGTGGGCGGTTTGATTGGTACGATCATCGGTGTTTTCTTTTTTCAATTCATTAAGTTAATAGGGCAAATTGATCTCATTATTTCCCTGCTTTACATTATATTGCTCGGCTCGATAGGAATTATGATGTTGTTCGAGAGCGTCTTCACGAAGTTCAAGAAAAAGACGATGAAGTCGGAATTCAACAGATTGAAATCCAAAACCCTTATATCTAAGCTTCCTTATAAGATGCGGTTTCCGCGCTCGAAGCTTTATGTCAGTGTTTTTGTACCGGGCGGCATTGGTGTCGTGAGTGGATTTTTGGTGGCAACGATGGGCGTTGGTGGCGGCTTTTTGCTTGTGCCCGCCATGATTTATATCCTCGGGATGCCGCCTTTGCTTGTCGCAGGGACATCATTATTTCAAATTATATTCACCAGTGCCTTTGCAACGATTATGCATGCAACGGTTAGTAACAGCGTTGATATATTGTTGGCTTTATTCCTTATACTTGGCGGCGTTATTGGTGCACAGGTTGGTGTGAAGATGTCTCGTAAAGTAACGGGTGCTAATGCTCGCGTTATTCTGGCTCTGCTTGTTTTAGGCGTATGTACTCAGTTGGCTGTGCAATTATTTTTCAGTCCATCAGATATATTTGTGATGGTGGAGAAATGAGCATGAGACGATTTTTTACTGTGATGTTTGTTTTGACTATGTTCTCGGGCGTGGAAAATGCCAATGCTAATAATTTTGATGTGGAGGTAGCAAACGAAAATATAGGCGTCACGGTTGGTTTTACAGGATCATCTGTGGAGCTTTTTGGTGATAAGCGTAATAAAGACGCGGATATGGCCATCATTGTTGAGGGGCCGCGTAAGGATATCACCATCTGGAAAAAAGCACGCGTTATGGGGACATGGGTTAATCGTTATTACATGACGTTTACTGATATGCCTGTTTATTATCAATACGCAACCACGATTACAGGTGAATTAGATGATAATCTAGATCTTATTATGAGGCATAATGGAATAGGGCATGAGGCTTTGTTTGCCTCCATGGATATTAAAAAATCAAAGAGTATTGATGACACGGCGCCGTTTAAGAAAACTCTTTTAGAGAAGAAATCTGAGA
>CAXHFH010000159.1:0-3002 GCA_964015995.1 uncultured Alphaproteobacteria bacterium | reverse complement strand
ACATAAAAAAGTCGCCATGTTCTGTACAGGCGGCATTCGCTGTGAAAAAGCAAGCTCTTACATGCTCGCTCATGGATTTGAAAATGTCTATCACCTGAAGGGCGGTATTTTAAAATATCTGGAAACCATTCCTGCCGATAACAGCAAATGGAACGGCGACTGTTTTGTATTTGATCAACGCGTTTCCGTTGGTCACGGTTTACAAGAAGGTGACTGGAGTGTTTGCCACGCCTGCCGTGAGCCACTATCCGCGGATGACACAAACCACCCCTCTTACGAAAAAGGTGTGTCGTGCCATCATTGCGTCGACAGCCTGACACCGGAGCGCGAGCGCGCTTTACGTGAACGCCAGAAACATTATAATGCCAAATATGGCGAACAATAATATCACCAAACATTTACGCATTTTCGGACACGTTCAGGGCGTTTATTATCGCGCATGGAGTGTTGAAACTGCCACGGGCTTAGGTTTAACAGGATGGGTGCGTAACCGTAAGGACGGCAGTGTCGAAGCAAGCGTCACAGGACAGCAAGACGTCGTTCAAAATTTCATTGAATCGTGCCAGTCAGGGCCCGAACATGCCAATGTTGAGAGCATCAAAATTGAAGATGGAACCGATGAAGCGCTGAATATTTTTGAATTCAGAGAAACCGCCTAATTATCGAAACGGACAGACTTGGTTAAACTAAGATTCTCACACTAACAATTTGAATTAAAACAAAATATGAGCCAGCACATACACCCCATTTTATATTCCTTTCGCCGATGCCCCTACGCAATGCGAGCCCGCATGGCACTGCTTTATGCGGGCATAAAATGGGAACACAGGGAAATCATATTACGCGACAAGCCTGCACACATGTTGGAAATATCACCAAAGGGTAGCGTGCCCGTACTCCTACTCCCATCCGGTCGCGTTATTGACGAAAGCCTTGATATCATGTTGTGGGCACTGGAACAGAACGACCCTGACGGATGGCTACCCGACCTACACAGAGATGACCTATACACCCTGATCGAACGCAATGACGGGGCGTTTAAAATGTCGCTAGACCGTTATAAATATCCAAACCGTTACCCCGACGAAGATTGCAGCGGTGCGCGCGAAACGTGCGAGAAAATCATCAGCGACCTAAACAAACGTATTGAGAATAACGGACACCTATCCGGTGAACAAACAAGCCTTTCCGACATCGCGATTTTCCCGTTTATAAGGCAATTCGCGCACGTTGATCGGGACTGGTTTTTCGCACAAGAAACCCCGCACATTCAAAGATGGCTAACAAAACATCTGGAAAGCGACTTATTCAAGAGCATTATGCCGAAACACCCATTATGGGCACCCGATTCGGAAAAAACGTACATCAATTAACAAAATTAAAACAATGAGATAGGAGTAACAACATAAAACCATACAATAGGTATCGCTTTAGCCGTTATTGACCAATACCGCGCTAATCCTCAGAGGATTCTTGCGCGCCATCACGAGCAGATGACGTATCCTTACCATGCTTATGCTTACCGCCTTTTTTGCGTGGCGCTTTACCAAACAATTTCTCAACCATATGATCGGCCAGCTTAACACGCTCCTCTTGCGGTAATTGCGTGAGCACGCCCTCAATAAATTTCATTTTACTATTTGAGAACGACTCCTTAAGTGCCAGCAATTCCCGAGCCGCCGCATCAAAAGCAGCAGAATCAAATTCTTCGGCAACAATAACCTCTTTCACGGCCCTTTTCTTCTGCCTTACATCCCTGATGAATGGCACAATCTCCTTCCCCTTCCCCTTGAGAGCCTCCTTGAACACCTGATGAGTTTCCGGCGCAAGGCTCTCCTTAACCTTATCCCACGGACGATGCTCGTGCTTCATACGATAGACATGCCCACCCATAACACCCAACAGCAATAAGTTCAGAATAATCGAAAGTGTAAATATTATTTTGACTGATTTTTTCATAGAAAATCTCCATACCCTATTTCATCGCTTGTCATGATGTATGCCTCGAAACTATCCGCGTCATCATCTTGCATTACATCAGGGGAATACGCCCCCAGAACGCCACCAACCATCAAAACCATCATCATCGCCAACGCAGGCTGCGGCAGAACGATATTATCTAAAACAGCCTTCAATCCTGCGAAAAATCCACCTTCGCCTTGACGTTTTGCGCTTTGCGCCTCCTGCCTTAACGATTCTTGAATGATGCGATGCTCCAGATTGCTACGCATTTCAGGCACCGCGCGCTTTGACAGCAACACATCCAATTCTTTATCTAAATCATGAACCATAATAATGCCCTCTCTTCTCTTCATCTCCTAAATTTCCCTGTCTCACCAAGATATCTTTCAACCCTGCTTTTGCCCGCATCAATAACGATTCTAATGCCTTTACACCAACCTCCATGATTTCTGCGGCTTCTTTGTTACTCAGCCCTTCATAAAAGCATAAATTAAGTGCCAGTTTCTGACGCTCCGGCAATTCTTGTATCGCATCCTCTAACATTTGTTCCTGTTGTGCCTGCTCCATCACTTCCTGCTGATTGGCCGTCTTATCTGTAATACGGTCCAAAGCCTCAGAACCCTTCGTATTTTTTATCTTACGGGCGAAATCTATCGCCTGATTGGTCACAACGCGGTAAAACCATGTGGTGAACTTTGCCCCCTTATCGGCCTTCCATATTTCAGGGCGATTCCATAGTTTCATAAACGCTTCCTGCACGATGTCCTCTGCCTCATCTTGATAGGGATACATCCGGTAAGCCGCGGCATAAAACATTCTGGTATGGCGTGTCACCAAAACAGAAAACGCCGAATGGTCCGCGTCTTGAACGCGAACCATAAGCTCTTCATCAGAAAGATTTTCTAATTTATGTGTTGGCACCATGGGCCCTCACGCGTTTAGGTATTCTTCAGCAGATTCGCCACCAGACGTGTGCTTTTTATTCTTTTTGTGTTGTTTCCACTTGTCTTTCAGCGCTTGTCGGACCGCTTCGGCTTCTG
>CAXHFH010000158.1:0-3008 GCA_964015995.1 uncultured Alphaproteobacteria bacterium | reverse complement strand
TACTCAGACGTCTCGTGGGCTCGGAGATGTGTATAAGAGACAGGATATGGGGATCAGTGATTATTTGGTACGTCCGATTATGCCGGATGTTTTGAAAGAAGTTGTGGCAAAGACATTAATTGCACAGCTTGGCGTTTCTGACAGTCGATTAATCGCCTTTGTGGGCGCAAAAGGCGGCGTTGGAACATCATCTTTGGCGCAGCTTGCGGCGTGGACAACGTCAAAGTCATTAGAACAAAAAACATTATTGATGGATGGGGCAGGTGGCTGGTCGTCTTTGAGTGTGGGGATTGGGTTTGATCCGTCTGCGAATTTGCATGAAATTGCAAGGGCTGTCGAAACACAAAACGAGGATGCACTGGAACGTATGTTCTATCAGGCATCTGATAAATTAACATTACTGGCCAGTGGTGCGGATGCCATGTTGGATCCGTCAATCACAGGGCCGCAATTCGAAGCGATTTTGGATAATTTGATGGTGAAATATCCGGTTGTGTTCGTTGATTTATCGGGCGCAGATCCGATATTAAAGAAAACGGTCATATCGCGTGCGCATCAGATTGTCATCGTGACAACGCCAACCGTGACGTCTTTACGATTCTCTCGCAGCCTTATTAAGGAATTATCAGAGGTGCGGGGCGGTGATGCAAACGAAGTATCACTGGTTGTGAATATGGAAGGTGTATCAAAGGCCAACGAAGTGGAATCATCTTCCATCGCCGAAGCGTTGGATTTTAAACCAACGTTATCAATTGCCAATATGCCGGGCCTGTTTCTTAAGTATGAAAGTGAAATGGTCCAAATGCTGGATGATAAAGAGGGGGGCTCTTTGGTGAATGCATTCTTACCGATTTTGAAAAAGATCATATCCGGTGGAAAAAACGATGTTGAAGAAAAAACAGATCAAAACTCCGGTATTCTTGGCGGTTTCTTAAACAAGTTATCGTCAAAATAGACATATAAGTTTTTAACGGGAAAAGCACATGTTCGGAAAAAAACAGACAAAAACAGCCTCTAAGGCTCCTGCTGAAAAGAAGAAGGATAAACCGGCCGCAGCGGTAGAAGAAAAGGTTGCAAAAGAACCTGAAAAGGCACGCGAAGCACCAAAGGTCGAGGCTGCGTCTGAGCCTATGCCAGAGCCAAAGGAAAAATCGGCGGCTAAAAAAGAGCCTATGATTGATGTTGATCTACCTCCAGCCGAAGCAGAGCCTGAGATTGTTCAAGCAGAAGCAAGTGAAGAAAAGAAATCAAAACCCCTTAAGAAAATGGACGATGACACGCTTGTTGCAGCGGCGGATGAAGATGAGGGCGAAATTAAAACACAGGGCGATACGGTAACCTCCCTTCGCCTGCAGCGTTGTCGTAATCGTATATGGTTGGATTTACGTGATGGTATTGATCTTAAAGCTCTTGCCCGTATGGATTCACAAGCCGCGCGCGAAGAAGTATATTCCGCCGTGGAAGAAATTTCCCGTTTCCGTAATCTTGATTTAACGCCCGCAGAATTACAGCAAATCGGTAAAGAATGTGCCGATGATATGTTGGGTTTTGGTCCGCTAGAAGAATTACTAGAGCGTGACGACATCGCCGATATCATGATTAACGGGCCGGATATTACATACATCGAAGTCGATGGTAAAATTGAACGCACCAACGTTAATTTCCGTGATAATCAGCACTTAACAACAATCTGTCAGCGTATAGTGGGGGCGATTGGTCGCCGCGTTGATGAATCTTCACCCATTTGTGATGCGCGTTTGGCGGATGGCTCTCGTGTGAACGTGATTATTCCGCCGTTGGCTGTGGACGGTGCGTGTATGACCATTCGTAAGTTTAAGAAGGATAAGCTTACGCTTGAAGACCTTCTCGGATTCGGGTCAATGAGCCCATCTTGCGCCAAGTTAATTATGGCGATTGGGCGTTGCCGCGTGAATGTGCTGGTATCCGGCGGTACAGGGTCTGGTAAAACAACGATGTTGAACTGTCTTACACGCTATATTGAGGCGGGTGAGCGTATTGTAACTTGTGAAGATGCGTGTGAATTACAACTACAACAGCCGCACGTGGTGCGTTTGGAAACACGTCCGCCAAACCTTGAAGGTGTTGGTGAAATTACAATGCGTGATTTGGTTAAAAACTGTCTGCGTATGCGCCCTGAACGTATTATCGTTGGTGAGGTGCGTGGCCCCGAAGCATTCGACTTGCTTCAGGCCATGAACACAGGTCACGACGGATCAATGGGCACAGTCCACGCCAACAACCCGCGCGAAGCGATTTCCCGTATGGAAAACATGATCGCGATGGGCGGATTAAATTTGCCGACTGTCGCCGTGCGCGAACAGATCGCCTCGGCCGTTCAGGTTATCATTCAGGTTCAGCGTTTGCGCGATGGTTCGCGTAAAACCACGCATATTACCGAAGTCACAGGGATGGAAGGTGATGTGGTGACAATGCAGGATTTATTCTCACTCGATGTTTTGGGTGAAGACGAAGAAGGTAAATTGATTACCAATCAAAAATCATCTGGCTTGCGTCCGAAATTCTACGACCTTGCCCGTCAATATGGTGTTGAGGACATGGTTCTTGATGCAATGGAGGAGGCGTACGGCTAAACGCCTTGCGTACCACAATATGACCACACTTCAGATTGTTCTTATTGCTGCGATTGTTTTCCTGATTGTCGGGATCGTGATGTTTATTTTGATGAACGGCGGATCTAAGCAAAAAAAGAAAAATGTTGATTTGATCCGCGGTAGTAGTGGTGTAGATCATCGCGTTGATGAAAAAGACGTTCAAAATAAACGCCGCGCGGAAATCGCTAAAAAACTGAAGGCCAGCAAAGAAGAAGATAAAGAAGACGAAAAAAGTAAAGTTTCAATCGCCATGAAGCTTCAACAAGGCGGTTTAACGATGTCAGCCAAGAAGTTCTGGTTTTTATCTTTAATCTCGGCGCTGTTATGCGTTGGTTTCGCAAAATATATGGAATTTTCACCACTTGTGACGGGGTT
>CAXHFH010000157.1:0-3066 GCA_964015995.1 uncultured Alphaproteobacteria bacterium | reverse complement strand
CCCACACCTCTGGATTCGTCGGCAGCGTCAGATGTGTATAAGAGACAGGGGTTCCGTTGTCGTAAAACCCAAACAGCGCGTTAAAACGGGGCAAAAAATCGGTGAAATAGGGCAATCAGGTTTGGCAGAATTCCCGCATCTTCATTTTGGTGTGATTTGGGAAGGTGGTGTCGTTGACCCCTACACAGGCGCGCTGAATACGGATGGATGTAATCAGAAGAAAGAGCCGCTCTGGCATATTGGTTTGCCGATTACCTACGACCCTGTTGTGATTTTTGATGGTGGGTTTCGTGCTTCCCCGCCTGATTTTACGGCCATGCATAAGGGGGAAGAAAATCCCGAAACATTATCACTAAGCAGCGCCGCCTTTGTCTTTTGGGTCGGGTTTTACAATGTTGAGGCGGGTGATGAGGTGTTTTTACGGATTACTGATCCCGATGGATATGAATTTGTTACACAACGTAAAACGGTCGAAGCCTTGCGCGCGCGTCAATATTATTTCACAGGCCGTAAAATCGGACGCGTACAGTTGAAATCCGGTGTTTATGAAGGGCATGTGACAATATCGCGCCAAAGTAAGAATGACGGGGCAATCATGCGTGAAAAAACATTTAGTGTCACCGTGGAATGATTTATCGCTGTCGGCGTAGAAGAACGTACAACGCGCCCTCACCACCATGTTGCGGGCGAGCGGGCGTTACTTTCAAGACATATTGATCAAGCGGCGAGCTGTTAAGCCATTCCGGCGTTTTTTGCTTTAAAATGCCGGGTTTTTGGTTCATCAGGGATGTGTCTCCCGTGCGGCTGTGCCCTTTACCTGTGACCACTAAAATACACCGTTTTCCTTGTGCGTACGCGTTTGGGATGTACGATAAAAGCGCATCATAAGCCTGATTTTGTGATTTTCCATGCAAATCTACACGACCATCGACAGGCATTTGTCCGCGCTTTAAACGCCGCAGGGCACGGGCATCCATTTCCCTATTCCCTGACTGGGGTGTTCTATCCTGATCATGATTAGATTGGGGCATTTCCGGTAATGGCGCGCTTTGTTCGCGGCCTTTTGCTTTTGTGCTGCTCATACGCTTTTCACGGGATAAAGGGATATTATTTTTACCTTTTAATGGCTCAACATCGCGCGTAACCTCAGCCCATAAATCGCTGTCCTGCTGGTTTTGTGCGTTAAGGCTCTGGCTTTTATTGTCTTTATCGGTCATTATATTAACGATTATATAGCATTTTCTATGCTATTAAAAACTATGTCTGAACGTAATATGCACATAAAAGCAATATTGAGTATGCTTGTTTTCGTGGTAACAATCGCGGCATCTACGCATGTGTATGCTGGGGAAGAAGGATATTTCAGCACGAAGATAACACCGGAAGAGCAGGCTGTGTTTGCGTTTTTCCGTGCTTCAGGAGAAGCGCCAGACTATGAATATTGGGTGACTTCAAAGCTTGAGTATCAGGCTCTGCCTAAGAAGAAAAAGGACGACTATCTTGTCAAAGAGATTATGCGCCTTGGTCATGGCTATGGCATGTATGACATTGATACAGACTTATTGGAAATTAAGGTGAATGTTGTCTCCAATTATGTTCCCGCAAAGGATGATGAGCCCGCATATATTCAATATAGGTTTATGAACATTGATGATGGCGCAACGCCGACTTTTAACTATCGATTTGGAATGGGATTTATTTCGATGATTATTGATCGTCTTGATTTCTTTTCCAAGGTTGAGCTAACGGCTGAAAAAGACGCAATATTACGTGAAAAAATTCCCTATGAAGATGATGAATTTGATACGGAGCTTGAAATACATGTGCGCGTTTCAAACGCAGATTATAAAGACTTTAAGGAAGTTGACGGCATCAAGCAGTGGATCATGATGAGCGAGATTGCATATATCAAATGTGAGGTTGATTCCTATTATACCCGTCAAACTTATATTTTGTGGGATTACGTTGCGCCTTGGCATGAGGATGCCTTCCGCATTAAAAATATGCCTGAGGAAGAAAAATATCCCCACCCGTACGATCTTTTCAAAGACTAAGCCAAAATACCTGTAAATGACGAAAAGTTTGCCAGTTTTGCCGTAATTTGCTAGATTCCAGTCATATATGAATGAATTATAGGTGCTACGGAGATGTATTCTAACATACAAAGCATTAATTCTACGCCTAAGTCACTGGAAACAGAGGCCACAGATGCGCGTTTACGCAACAAAGCAAAGCAAGATGAAATCATTGATCAGGACGCGCAGAAACGTCAGCAAGGCAGTTTTGGACAAGAGTCAGACAATGAAACAAATATCTTCTCCATTAATGCGCTTATTTGTTTTTTGGAAGATTTCCTAGAGGCGCGTTTATCATCAAAGCTTAACAAAGACGCTCCCAAAAATCAGGAGGTGTCTTCTTTTGCGCCATGGATGAAGGCGGATCACAGTAATGCGAATGACAGGCCGCATGTTCCTGCAAATCGTGCAGCGAATGCGTATGCGCATGGCGCAGAGACGGTGAGGGGGGTTATTCGCGGACAAGAACCATCGACTGCAGGGCATCATTTGAATGACGATAATATGAATGATGTTTATCATCTGTTGCGTGATTTAAGGGATTTGCGCGATGATGGACGAAAGCAACTTCGTTTGGATGGCACATTAACATTTATGGATGGTGTCTACAGCGCTGTTCAGGATGCGAAAATCAAGGCAAGTGCCAATTAAACGCAATATCCATTCTCTTCTGTTTTAATAATTGTCGGCTCTGTGGGGTCTGATTCAATTTTTTGACGTAATCGATAAATATGTGTTTCTAAGGTGTGTGTTTCTACGTCTTTAGCGTAATTCCAAACGGTGTTTAACAATTCTTCGCGCGTGACGATTTGTCCTTTCTGATCATTAAGGTACGCCAGAATTTCGACCTCTTTCTCAGTAAGCTGAATTTTCGTACCGTTTTCATTGATGAATGTCCCGACATGCACGTTCAATTGTGCCTTACCAAAATGAATGGTGGCATCTTCTTTCTTTCTGTCTCTTATACACATCTGACGCTGCCGACGAATCC
>CAXHFH010000156.1:0-3247 GCA_964015995.1 uncultured Alphaproteobacteria bacterium | reverse complement strand
ACACCTCTGGATTCGTCGGCAGCGTCAGATGTGTATAAGAGACAGGTAATCTGATCGCCAACATTAAGGAACTCAATCTGGTTGGGATTAAAGTTATTCTGATTTATGGCGGGGGGAATGCGATTGACGCGGCGCTTGAACAGCGCGGTATCGAAGTTAAAAAGGATGACGGGCGGCGCATTACCGATGCGGCGACGATGCAAGTCATCCGCGAGGTTATCGGTGGTGATTTGTCCTTGAGCATCTACGAGGCGATGCAACAACATAACGTCGAGGGACTATGCTTTAATGCCGTGCCCTCGGACTGGATGAATGTGAACTTACGCCCGAAAGAGCCCGTCGATTTTGGCTTTGTCGGGGATATCGCCGATATTCATACGCGCCCGGTGATGCGGAAATTAAAGATCACTGACTTTATCGCCTGCCCTTGCCTGTCGATCAGCGCAGATGGTGATTTGTGCAACATCAACGCCGACACCATCGCAACACAACTTGCCTCGGGCCTGAAGGCCGATAAGCTGATCTTCATGAGCGATGTTGACGGCGTGAATATTGATGGTGAAACCGCCTTGATGGTCACGGCAGAAGACATTCCTGATTTAATCAAAGACGGCATCGTCACGGACGGCATGAAAGTGAAAATGGAAAACTGCCTTGAGGCCTTAAACGCGGGTGTCAAACGCATCCATTTGATTAACGGATTGCGGGAGAATGCTCTCCATAAGGAAATATTCGAATCCATGGGCCCGGGCACAATGATCCTGCGGGAAAGTGAATGCGCCAATTACATGAACGAAGTCGACGTCCAAAAGGCCATCGGAGGGAAGTGAGATGTTGGCTTATTTAGACATCAGAACAGGAAAGATAACCAGATTAAAGTATTTTATTTGTTTAATTGTACTTCAAGCTGTCGAAACAGCCGCGTTAATGGCTGTAAATAAACCACCCAACATTGACACAAACTCTAATGCCCAACCTTTCTTTGATGGGCCAATGATTACAGTACCACCTTATTTTTTTGCAGCAATAGGTGCATTTCTATATATTTATTCACTTCTTGATGCGAGACGATTAAGAGATATAGGCATTAGCCCTTGGTTAGCATTATTTTCTATGTTTATGCATTGCTTTACTTGGTCAATATTTATGTCTAGCTCGCCTTTTGTCTTTTTTGATTTATTAGAAACGTCATTGATTGTTAAAAACTTATTTTACTTCGTTCAGTTTATAGCATTTCTGTATATTATTTTACTTCTGTTTTCTAAAAGTAACTCAGCCCTAAAAGAGGAAAGTATGCCATGACAACCACGCAAGATATCATCAAGGAAACCGAAGACGTTTTGGTTTCGACATATAATTCCCAGCCCGTTGTCATGGACCGCGGAGAGGGTTGTTATGCGTTTGATACAGACGGGAAGAAATATTTGGATTTCGCCGCAGGTATTGCCGTGGCTTCACTGGGGCATGCTCACCCAAAACTGCTGGAGACCATAAACACGCAGGCCGCACGGATGATGACCTGTCAGGCATCCTACGCCACGCAGGAAAAGCTGAAGGCTGCCAAGCTCTTGATCCAATCAAGTTGCTTTGATCAAATTTATTTCTCCAACAGTGGTACGGAGAGCGTTGAAGCTTCCCTAAAATGTGCGCGCAAATGGGCATATGATGAAAAGGGCGAGCACTGCAACGAGATTATTGCTTTCCGTAAATCATTCCACGGACGCACGTACGGCTCAGCCAGCGTCACTGAAAAACGCCATACACAACCATTCTTTGGGCCATATCTCGAAGGCGTACATTACGCCGACTTTAATGATATCGACAGTGTGAAAGCTCTGGTTTCCGATAAAACCGCCGCCATCATTATTGAACCTGTTCAGGGTGAAGGTGGATTGGTTCCTGCGGATGAAACATTTTTAAAAGCGCTAAGAGCCCTCTGTGACAGCGAAAATATCTGCCTGATCTTTGATGAAGTGCAGGCCGGATTTGGACGGATCGGAACGCTCCACGCCTATCAATCCTTCGGCGTAGAGCCCGACATTGCCGCATGGGCAAAGGGCATGGGCTCTGGCTTTCCCGTTGGTGCGATGGCCGCAAAAAAGAAATTCGGTAAGGCCATCGTGGTTGGAACGCACGGCACAACATACGGTGGAAACCCCCTCGCCTGCGCTGTGGCGGCATGCGTCATGGAAGAAATGACACAAGACGGTTTTATGGATCACGTGCAAGAAATGTCGACCCTTTTATTTGACGGCCTCGCCAAAATTCAACGTGAATCTAACAAAATCACCGACATTCGGGGCAAAGGCCTGATGATTGGTGTGGATACCGCATTCGAGATCAAAGACGTTTTGAAAAACCTGCAATCAAATGGATTGATGGCAACACAAGCGGGTAAATCAACGCTTCGTTTGACGCCGCCCTTGATTTTGCAAAAAGAACACGCCGAGGAAGCCATCGGCATTATCGATAAAACATTGAAAGAAATGGATTAAAACAATGACCAAACCCGTAAAACATTTTCTGGATTTACCGGATATCGCACCGGAAACCCTTCGGGCGATTATCACCCATGCACACGCATTGAAGGCCGAAAAATTTAACCCACCGCAAGTGATGGAAGGCCTATCACTCGCCATGGTGTTTGATAAACTTTCCACCCGTACGCGCGTGTCCTTTGACGTCGCGATGAAACAGCTTGGTGGACATACCATCGTGATGAGCAAAGGCGAAATGCAGTTTGGCGGCGCGGAAAGCATCGAAAGCACGGCGAAGGTGCTCTCGCGTTACGTGGATGCCATCATGGTACGGATGAGCGATCATGACAAACTCTCTGAACTGGCGCAGCATGCGGAAATCCCAATCATTAACGGTATGACGAATAAGTCGCACCCTTGTCAGATTATGGCCGACATGATGACCATCGAAGAGCATTTGGAAACTGCAGAAGGTAAAAAAATTGCGTGGTTTGGTGATTACAACAATGTTTGCCAATCCTATATTGATGCCTCAAAAATCTGGAATTTCGACTTTGTGATGGCCCTGCCGGAAGATTTGAACGGTAATGTGCCAAAGAGTACGAACTTCACCAATGACGCGAAGGAAGCCGCCAAAGGCGCGGATGTTCTGGTCACTGACACGTGGGTCTCATTGGGACAAGAAGGCAAAGACATCGAAAAATTCTGGCCGTATCAGGTGAACGCCTGTCTCTTATACACATCTGACGCTGCCGACGAATCCAGAGGTG
>CAXHFH010000155.1:0-3267 GCA_964015995.1 uncultured Alphaproteobacteria bacterium | reverse complement strand
AGATACTCAGACGTCTCGTGGGCTCGGAGATGTGTATAAGAGACAGCTTGTCCTCTCCACTTTCGCAAGTACGCTTGTGCTTGAAAAAATGCTCGTCAAAAGTGTCATCGGTTACGGTCTTGCCGCCATTATTGCCTATGCTTTGTGGATGATCATTTCACGCTTTATGAATGAAAAATACAACATGGTAAAAAAGGAAAACCGTGCAAAATGGCGTACGCTGCAATGGTGTGCTACGGGTTTCCTTTGGTATAGCTGGCTAAGCCATGACATGGCCAATATCGCCGTATTCCTGCCCAGAGAGCTTCCCCTATGGATGTTTATGGGGGTTCTGACCATTCTGTGTGGCTGGCTTGGTATTATCTTTTGGAGCAGCGGCGGTAAAATCCAACAAATCGTTCTGGAGAAATCAGGTACGCGCTTTATGCGTTCAGCAACAATCATTGATCTTATTTATGCTATGATCTTGATCTACTTTAAGCAAATGAACTCTATCCCTATGTCTACCACATGGGTGTTTGTTGGTTTGCTGACAGGGCGTGAACTGGCCATCGCGACAACATATCGTGATACCTATAAGGCCGGATACGTGTTCCCCCTCATTGGAAAAGATTTCTTGAAAATGATGATCGGCTTGGGCGTTTCTGTTGCCTTGGCGCTTATGATCCATTATGTGTTAGAACCAGCAAATCAGTAAACACAGGACTAAGACATTATGAGTAACGAGATGTGGGGCGGACGGTTCGAAGATAAGCCCTCCGATATCATGGAACAGATCAATGCTTCAATCGGTATTGATAAACGCATGTGGCGACAAGACATTCGCGGTTCTATTGCGCATGCGACAATGCTCTCTCAACAAGGCATCATCACAAAAGATGAAGCCGTTGAAATTGTTAACGGTCTAAATGCGATTGCCGAAGAAATCAAAAGCGGTCAGTTTGAATTTAAACCCGCCCTTGAAGACATTCACATGAACATTGAGGCACGCCTGCGCGAGATGATCGGCGAAGTTGCCGGAAAGCTCCATACCGCGCGCAGCCGCAACGACCAGGTCGCCACCGACTTTCGCATGTGGACGCGTGACGCTATCGATGAAATCACCCATTTAATCGAAGACTTACAAGATGTTCTTGATGCGTTATCTGAAAAGCATAAAAACGATATCATGCCCGGATTTACGCATCTTCAGGCGGCGCAGCCCATCACACTGGCTATGCATTTAGAAGCGTATTACTGCATGCTAAACCGTGATAAATTGCGTTTTATTGATGCGCGCAAACGTATGAACACATGCCCGCTTGGCTCTGCCGCTCTCGCAGGAACGCCCTACCCGATTAACCGTGAATTTACAGCAGAAAAGCTTGGCTTTGACCGCCCGACCCTCAACACTATGGACGGCGTATCGGCGCGTGATTTTGCCAATGAGTTTTTATTCGCTTGCGCGCAAGCGGGTCTACATCTCTCACGCTTGGCAGAAGAGATCATCATCTGGGCCACACCGCAATTTGGCTTTATACAGCTTTCTGACGCGTGGAGCACCGGAAGCTCTATCATGCCGCAAAAGAAAAACCCCGATGCGGCGGAATTGGTACGCGGCAAAACGGGGCGCTTAAATGGTAATCTTGTGCAAATGATGACTGTGATGAAGGGACTTCCCCTCGCCTATAACAAGGATTTACAGGAAGATAAAGAATCCGTATTCGACAGTTTCGACACAATTTCACTGTGTATACAAGCGATGAAAGGCATGCTGGAAAGTGCGACATTTAACACCGATGCGATGCTAAACTCCGCCGAAATGGGCTACACGACTGCCACCGCATTGGCGGACTGGCTCGTGATGAATTTAGGTCTACCATTCCGTGATGCACATCATGTTACGGGCGCGATTGTAAAAATGGCCGAAAACAAAGGCTGCAAGCTTGATGAATTGGACCTAAAAGATATGCAGGCCATCCACGCCGACATTACGGACGATATTTTCGCCGTGCTAAGTGTCAAAAAATAAAACGCCCTTCAACCTTTCATGATATTTCGTGACTTTACCTTACAATCTCCTTAGAATAAGGGAAAATAAGGTTAAAAACCGTGGGTGATCAATTGGACAATAACAGCACAAATATGCAGGCGGCATCTTTTTCTGCTGAACATGCGGAATCTGCTGCGCGCATTGCCTCTCTCGCCAATATTTACGAAACAGCATATTATGACGGTAAAGACCGCACTGCTGCGATGTCTGCGCTTAACAATGCAATGCCTTCCGACATAACACATGCAAATGTCATCAACATCGATAACACAACGGCAATCATCGCGTATAACCCATCAGAAAACCGTGTATCCATCGCATTCGACCCCACACATACAGGTGGTGATCGATGGGATAATTTCAGGCGTGGGCACAAAGATCACGACCTCGGCGGCGACGTGCATAAAGGTCTTTATCAAGATATTGTAGAACATCAAAACGATGCCAACTTCCCAGGTGATACCATGACCGATGTTATGGCAGCCATATTACATGATTATGCGAGCAGGAACCCTGATCAACCGCTCTCCGTTGATTTTGTTGGGTTTTCAAGTGGTGGCGCCCAAACATCCATGGCGGCCGGGCAAATGATTGCAGAAGGGTTTTTCGAAGACAATCCAAACATAAAGCTTGATAATGTTTTTACTTTTGGCCCCCCAGCTTATGGTGATCAAGACTTTATTAATGCTCTAGAAGGCGAAGCCTCAAAATTAGGCGCGGATGTATGGATGGTACAAGTGCACGGCGATAATATGCCATCCGTTTTATCACCAGATGGTAGCAATATGTTCACAAAATTTGATTACGGTCACGCTGGCGACCATGCCTATATCGTACCTGGCGCAGACGGACAGCAAGCCCAAATCCTGATCAATCCATCAGAGGAAACGATCGACGCACTGCCTGACGCAGCATTATCTAGCAAAGAGGCACATACGATGGATTGTTATATTAATACCCTTGATGGACTTAATAATGCAGATGGTCAAAGTAACGGCGCGACAATAGAACCGGAACAAAGCGCCTCTCCTGCGACGATCGGCCTGAAATAAGCTTTGCAGAAACAATGAAAAACCTTTTCTTTTTATTGGTCTTTATCGGCGCATTATCAATTTACGTTTATGATTATTTTTATGACATAAACGGCACGCGCCCACCAAGAAACGCCGCCGAATTAAAACATTGGCAAGCCCCCATCCAAACAAACTTACCGGGCACACACCTGTCTCTTATAC
>CAXHFH010000154.1:0-3289 GCA_964015995.1 uncultured Alphaproteobacteria bacterium | reverse complement strand
ACGGCGCCTATTAACGGCACTATTCTAGCTAGAAATACTAATCTAGGTGACGTCGCAAACGGTGAACCGCTCTTTACGATTGCTGATCTTTCAACAGTATGGGCTAAGTTTCACATCTTCCCCAAAGACGCCGATATGATTATCGCACAACAAAGCGTTCGCGTTCATACTCTTGATGAAAGCAAAGAAGGCGCTGCAAAGATTTCTATGCTCTTTCCCACGGCTGATGCCCTAAGTCAGACCCTCGTTGCTATCGCGCCTCTCAATAATGAAAACGGTCTGTGGCGACCTGGTATGACTGTTGAAGGTGATGTGACGGTTGCTCAGAAGCAAGTGCCTTTGGCTGTGCGAGAGTCGGCTTTGCAAACTATGGAAGATCAAACAGTTGTGTTCATAAAACATGGCAACAGCTATGAAATGAAGCCTGTTCAAACAGGTGTTTCGGATGGGATTTACATTGAAATTACTAATGGCCTTTCAGAAGGGCAAACTTATGTCAGCGAAGGCAGCTTCATAATAAAAGCCGATATTTTGAAATCCGGCGCAGCCCACGAACATTAAAAAGAATAGAGAGATAAACTTATGTTAGAGAAAATTGTTGAAGCATCAATACGCCATCGTTGGCTTGTTCTGGTCGCCGTTATGGGTATTTGCGCCCTTGGTTTATATAACTTCAAACGGCTCTCCATTGATGCTGTTCCAGATATTACCAATGTCCAAATTCAAATCAATACGGAAGCTGCTGGCTATACGCCCCTAGAGGTTGAACAACGCATAACCTTTCCGATTGAAACTTCCATTGCCGGCATTCCAAGACTGGATTACACGCGCTCGATCTCTCGTTATGGCTTATCCCAAGTCACAGTCGTGTTTGAAGAAGGCACAGATATTTACTTTGCGCGTCAACTCTTAGCAGAACGCCTATCAGGAATTAAAAGTGAAATACCCGAAGGCATAGAGCCCATGATGGGACCAATCGCCACGGGTCTTGGCGAAATTTATATGTATACCGTTGAAGCTGAAGAGGGCGCAGTCAAAGAAGATGGCAGTGCCTATACGCCTATGGATTTGCTTACAATACAAGAATGGGTCATCGTTCCTCAGCTTCGCAATCTCAAAGGAGTAATTGAGATCAACACGATTGGCGGATATGAACAACAATATCATGTGATGCCATACCCAGAACAGCTACTTTCATATGACCTTACAATCGCTGAGCTGATTGAAGCATTAGAACGTAACAACAACAATGTTGGTGCAGGCTATATCGAGAAATACGGAGAACAGTATCTGGTTCGTGTTCCTGGACAAGTTAAAGATATTGCCGATATTCAAAACATCATTATCGCCAAGCGTGATGAAGTAACCATCCGCATAGGTGATGTTGCCGATGTTGATCTTGGTTCACCTTTAAGAACAGGTGCTGCAACACAAAATGGTAAAGAAGTTGTTCTTGGTACAGCTATGATGCTCATGGGTGAGAACAGCCAAGAAGTTGCAAAACGTGTCGCGGACAAACTTGACATCGTCAATGACTCATTGCCTGAAGGTGTTCATGCAACTGCTGTCTATGATAGGACATCGCTGGTTGAGCGTACTATCAAAACGGTTGAAAAAAACCTAGTTGAAGGTGCCTTGCTGGTCGTGGTGATCTTGTTCCTACTTTTAGGAAATTTACGAGCAGCCTTAATAACAGCACTCGTCATTCCCATTGCAATGTTGATGACTATTACAGGTATGGTCGAAAATAAAGTATCGGGAAACCTGATGAGTCTTGGCGCTCTGGATTTTGGCCTGATTGTTGATGGCGCTGTCATTATCATTGAAAACTGTTTAAGGCGTTTTGGTATGGAGCAGCACAAGTTAGGACGGCTTCTAACTAAAGAAGAACGCTTTTCTCTGGCGGCCAAAGCCACAGCGGAAGTCATCCAACCTAGTATTTTCGGAATTTTAATTATTACAATCGTTTATATTCCGATTTTCTCTTTGACTGGCGTTGAAGGCAAGATGTTCCATCCTATGGCCTTTACAGTTGTCGTAGCCTTATTAAGTGCGCTTGTTTTATCACTGACTTTTGTTCCGGCAGCAGTTGCAACGTTTATTACGGGCAAAGTGCATGAAGAAGAAAATAAGGTTATCAGAGCAGCTAAGTCTGGTTATGAACCATTATTAAAATGGAGTATCAATCATCCTGCTATCGTAATTTCGACTGCAATTCTACTTGTCATTGTTAGCCTTTTTGGTGCGTCTCGCATGGGTGCGGAATTCATTCCAAGCCTTGATGAAGGGGATATTGCCCTTCATGCAATGCGTATTCCTGGAACGAGTATGACTCAGTCTACGGAAATGCAGCACGAAGTTGAAAAAACTGTCATGACGTTTAAAGAAGTCAAAACGGTCTTTAGTAAGATCGGCACACCAGAGGTAGCGACTGATCCAATGCCGCCGAATGTGGCCGACACATTTGTTATTTTGCAACCGCGAAAGAAATGGCCTGATCCATCTTTATCAAAAGCTGAGCTAGTGAAGCGTATGGAAATGGCTTTAGAAAAATTGCCAGGAAATAACTATGAGTTTACCCAACCAATTCAGATGCGCTTTAACGAGCTGATCTCTGGGGTCAGAAGTGATCTGGCGGTTAAACTTTATGGTGATGACCTAGATCAACTTCTCAAAACGGCGCAAGATATTGAATCTGCCGTTAAAAAAGTTGAGGGTGCATCTGATGTGAAGGTCGAACAAACATCTGGGCTTCCGACATTAAGTATTATGCCTGATAGAAAGCGCCTTGATCTTTACGGCCTGAATATAGCGGATGTACAAGACGTAGTACAAATTGCTATGGGCGGACGTGAAGCAGGACAGGTCTTTGAAGGTGATAGACGCTTTGATCTTGTCGTGCGATTGCCCGAAGCTCTGCGTACAGATATCAGGGCTTTAGAAATGCTGCCCATACCTCTACCCAATGCGGAACAAGATGGAGCAGATGAAACTCCTGATTATGTACCATTAAAAGAAGTGGCAAATTTAGAAATCGCTTATGGTCACGCTCAAATTAGCCGTGAAAACGGTAAAAGACGCATTTTTGTTACAGCAAACGTGCGAGGTCGTGACCTAGCAAGCTTTGTCAAAGATGTGCAAAATGTTGTTCGTGAAAAAGTCGATATTCCTGCTGGCTATTGGGTGGATTATGGCGGAACCTTTGAACAGCTTATATCCGCAAAACAGCGCCTTATGATCGTTGTGCCTATTTCACTTCTGTCTCTTATACACATCTCCGAGCCCACGA
>CAXHFH010000153.1:0-3375 GCA_964015995.1 uncultured Alphaproteobacteria bacterium | reverse complement strand
AACACCTCTGGATTCGTCGGCAGCGTCAGATGTGTATAAGAGACAGATAATCTGCCTTCTGGTAGTTACGGAAACCATCAGCTTCCGGCTCCATCGGCTCAAATGATTCAATATCCGTTTGCTCAGGCGTGGCATCCGTACGCCCCGGCGTAAAGGGAACATCAACATCATGCCCAGCATCCTTGGCCGCTTTTTCAACTGCAGCGCAACCGCCCAAGACAATCACATCCGCGAGAGATACTTTCTTCCCTCCCGATTGTTCGGCGTTGAAATCGGTTTGAACTTTTTCCAAAACGCTCAGAGCATCCGCAAGCTTAGCAGGCTCATTCGCAGCCCAATCTTTTTGAGGCGCAAGACGTATGCGTGCACCGTTCGCGCCGCCACGTTTATCAGAACCACGGAACGATGATGCAGACGCCCATGCTGTTGAAACCAACTGAGCCACTGACAAACCAGATGCAAGAATTTTACCTTTAAGGTTAGTGATATCTTGCGCGTCAATTAATGCGTAACCAGCATCCGGGATCGGATCTTGCCAGATCAACTCCTCTTCCGGCACATCTGCCCCCAAATACAGCGCGCGTGGCCCCATATCACGGTGCGTCAGCTTAAACCAAGCACGTGCAAAAGCATCTGCAAATTCATCCGGATTTTCATGAAAACGTCTGGATATTTTTTCATAGGCCGGATCCATACGCATCGCCATGTCTGCGGTGGTCATGATGGTCGTAACACGCTCGTTGGCGTCATTAGCGGCTGGCGCCATATGTTCCTCTGCCAATCCTATAGGCACCCACTGGTTTGCACCGGCGGGGCTTTTCGTTAATTCCCACTCATAGCCAAACAACACATCGAAATATCCCATATCCCATTTGATCGGGTTAGATGTCCACGCGCCTTCGATACCACTGGTGATCGTATCACCGCCTTTACCGCTTGCGTGGCGACTAAGCCAACCTAAACCTTGCGCTTCAATCGGTGCGCGCTCAGGCTCCGGCCCGAGAAGGCCCGCATCACCCGCACCATGACATTTACCAAATGTATGACCACCTGCAGTCAGCGCAACAGTTTCCTCATCATTCATCGCCATACGGCCAAATGTGTCACGAATATCACGCGCAGATGCAAGAGGATCAGGATTACCATCAGGTCCTTCGGGGTTCACATAAATCAAACCCATCTGCACCGCCGCGAGCGGATTTTCAAGATCACGATCACCGGAATAGCGGCTGTTTTCTTTATCACTCGTGGCAAGCCATTCTGTTTCCGATCCCCAGTAAATATCCTCTTCAGGCTCCCATACATCTGTGCGACCACCACCAAAACCAAATGTTTTGAAGCCCATAGAATCCAAGGCACAATTACCCGCCAAGATCATCAAATCAGCCCATGAAATTTGGTTGCCGTATTTTTGTTTAATCGGCCATAAAAGCATACGCGCTTTATCGAGGTTTCCATTATCAGGCCAACTGTTTAAAGGTGCAAAACGTTGCGAACCTGAACCCGCACCGCCGCGACCATCTGCCGTACGGTATGTTCCCGCGCTGTGCCATGCCATGCGAATAAATAACGGGCCATAATGACCGTAATCTGCAGGCCACCAATCTTGAGAGTCTGTCATCAACGCATATAGATCATCTTTCAAGGCCTTCAGATCTAAAGATTTGAAAGCTTCCGCATAATCAAAGTCTTTGCCCATGGGATCAGACAGAGGAGAGTTTTGATGCAAAATTTTCAGGTTGAGCTGATTAGGCCACCAGTCCTTGTTCGATGTTCCCTTCCCTGCTTTATGCTTGGACGCTCCTGCACCTGTTATCGGACATTGATTTGCACTGCTCATATTTATCTCTCCTGATTCTTGAATATCGGCTTGTGACAATAGTGTCTTATAGTTTGATAATCATATCCAACTATAAATTCCGCTTTAATATATCGGAAAAATAAATATTAAATTTAATTAAAGTATAGTATTATCGATAATATGGGTCGACCAACATTAAGACAGCTCAACTATTTGATCACGCTTGAGAATGAAAAATCATTCAGCAAGGCTGCAGCCTATTGCAATGTTACACAATCAACATTGAGTGCAGGCATAAAAGACTTAGAGAATATTTTAGGGCAACAACTGGTCAACCGCGCAGGACGTAGCAGCGTCACATTAACCGCCTTTGGCGTCGATGTTGCCGAGCGCGCACAAAAAGTCATTCAAGATGTCGATCACATCGTCGCAAGCGCACAACAGATGCAAGCCCCCCTCAGTGGGATTTTACGCCTTGGTGTTATCCCAACGATCGCGCCCTATATATTACCTAAGATTCTCCCCTATCTTCAAAAGACATTCCCGGATTTACATTTACAAATCTATGAAGACATTAGTGAACGCCTGACAGATCAACTGGAGAAAAGACAGATGGACGCGGCCATTCTTGCCTTTCCGTATGACGTCGGGGGCTTTGAGGCAAGAGACTTGTTTAAGGAAGATTTTTATCTTGCCGTCCCTAAAGGGCAAAGCCTGCCTAAAACCTTATCTTTGAAAGATATAAAAAGTGACGAGCTTTTGTTGCTAGAGGATGGCCACTGCTTGCGCGACCACGCCCTCAGTGCATGCAAATTAAAACCATCGACCAAACGCAAAACTTTCAGCGCGACAAGCTTACCAACATTGATTCAGATGGTTGGCTATGGGTATGGTGTGACACTACTGCCTGAAATGGTTGCAAAAAACAGCACTATGCCAAAGGGCATTGATATCATCCCCTTTAAGTCCCCCGCCCCAACGCGTCAAATTGGCATGATCTGGCAGAATAACAGCCCACAGAAAAGAGATCTTGAAACATTCTTTGACACGCTTCATGCCTACGTGAACTAGCGCACAGACAATATTGCTTTTTTTGCGATATTATCTTATAAATCTGCGCATGAATGAAAATGCTTATAAAGTTGCCGCGATGTATCGCTTTGTGCCCGTTGAAGATATCCAATCTTTGCGCACCGAAATTTATGCGTTTACGGAAAAAAATGTGCCTAGTATTTGTGGCACACTTCTACTCGCACCCGAAGGCATTAACGGCACCATAGCCGCACATCCCGATGAAATGGATGTCATGATCGAATTTCTTGATCAAAAGTTCGGCGTCAGCACAAGCGAAAGCGCGTGTGAGCTGAAATATTCACACGCCTCCCAGCAACCATTTAATCGCTTTAAGGTGCGCCCGAAGAAAGAATTAATTACCTTGCGTAGACCCGAAGCAAATCCGCATGAACGCGTTGGTGAGTACGTGGACGCGAAGGATTGGAACGATTTGATTAATGACCCTGAGGTCTTATTAATCGATACGCGCAATGACTACGAAACCAAAGTTGGTATGTTTG
>CAXHFH010000152.1:0-3378 GCA_964015995.1 uncultured Alphaproteobacteria bacterium | reverse complement strand
ACTCAGACGTCTCGTGGGCTCGGAGATGTGTATAAGAGACAGATTTAGTATAATGGAAACCATTACAATAATAGGTATGGGCCTGATTGGCTCATCACTTGCTAGAAATATAAAACAACAAAAACTTGCAAAAACAGTTATTGCTGCGGACATCAATGTTGATGTTTGTAATAAAGTCGTTGAGTTAGAAATTGCGGACATCGTAACGGATGACCTTCAACGTAGTGTTGAAGAGGCGGATATGGTGGTATTAGCCGTTCCTGTCGGTGCGATGGCAGGCGTAGCGAAGATTATTGGCCCGCATTTAAAAGAGGGTGCGATTATCACAGACACCGGATCAGTGAAAGTGTCGGTGATTGAGGCATTGCAGCCTTACTGTCGATCAAGCATTGAGCTTGTTCCCGCTCACCCGATTGCCGGAACTGAGTTTTCAGGGCCGGAATCCGGTTTTGCCGAATTGTTTGATGGGCGTTGGTGTGTTCTTACGCCATTACCCGAGACAGGTATCAAAGCCGTAGAGGCGGTGACAAAGCTATGGGAGGCCTGTGGTTCACGTGTTGAGATTATGGAGCCAAAGCATCATGATTTAGTTTTAGGGATCACGTCCCATCTGCCGCATTTAATCGCTTACACTATTGTTGGTACGGCGAATGAACTTGAAGATGATATTAAATCCGAGGTCATTAAATTCTCTGCCAGTGGTTTCAGAGATTTTACGCGTATTGCGGCGTCTGATCCTGTGATGTGGCGTGATGTGTTTTTGAACAACAAAGAAGCTGTCCTAGAAATTCTGCAACGCTTCAACGAAGATCTAACCGCCGTGCAGCGCGCTATCCGTAAAGGAGACGGGAATTATCTTTATCAAAAATTCGCAGACACACGGGCGATAAGAAAAGAGATTATCGATCAAGGACAGGCTTAACACGCTTTGTTGCGTAACTGGATTGTGTGCCGTCTTCAAGCATGAGCGCATTTTGCGGGTTGGGGAATTCGTAAATTCTAATCGGGCCTAAATAAAGTTTATTGCCTTGTGTCGTTACTTTTGATGTCACTACACCATCTCTTTGCATGGCCTGTAATGCCATAGCGGCAAAGGCCGCAGGCTTTTCCTTGATGATTTTTTTTGCCACGAGTGTAAATAAAAACGGTTGATGGTTATTGATCGCGATATCCAGATCGATAATTGGGTATGGCTCAGTAAGTTCGACTGTTCCTGATAAAAGGCCTGCTGTACCTTGTTGTTTCAAAGTGATCTCTTCCAGAGTTAAAACATCCGCCCAAAGCGTGGCAATACCGTCAATACTGTCAAAGATCAGCGCGTCTTTCCAGTGTGGTAATTTAATTGAAATATTGCCTGTAGTGAATGTGGCAGGCATGGCAGGAAAAGGCCAGATTTCTGCGTCAACGGATTGAATAATTATAGATTCGCGCGTGGTTTGAACGTGTTGCTGCGGTAAGTGTAGTTTGAGCTTTCCCGGAAAACCATAAACGCGCGGCGGGTCACCTTCGTATGATTTAATATCTGGGTTTTGCTGGATATCGGCCAGCGCATCCAAAACAGATTGATTGACCACATTGGCAATTGAAAACCAGTACGCTGAATACGCAATACAACACGCGAGGATCGCGACAAGTGAATATATTACGCCGCGTGGTTTTCTGCTCTTAAGGCTCTGTCTTGCTTCATTCATAATTTGTTCTGACTTTTGTTCGATATCAGTTTCTAATTGTTTGAGCACGCTGCCAGCGTCTTTGCCGTGGTCAGGCTGGATTGGTGGTAAAAATTCGAAGATCACTTTGCCCGGTTTTTTACACCATGCTCCCTTGGGATAGAATATACCTGTATTTAAAGCCATGGGAATGATGGGTAGGCTTGTGGCTTCTTGGATGCGCATAATGCCGATTTTATATGGGCGTTCTTTTGCCGCCGTTTCTGGTGTAACGCGGGTGCCTTGCGGGAATATTATAATAGAACGTCCCTGATCTTTAACGCGCTGCGCCCCATCTTGAATTGACTTAATCGCAATTTTCGGCGTGCTGCGGTCAATGGCAATAACATCGCTTTTCTCAAGATATTTTCCCCAAAGTGGAATTTTCAGAAGCTCTTTTTTTAAAACCACAGCAGGGTCATTAAATAAAATGTGCAATTTAAATGTTTCGTAGGCTGATTGGTGTTTCGCTGCGACGATATAAGCTCCGCCATCAGGTAAATGCTCTTTCCCCCTTATTTCATAGGTAAGACACAATATATATTTTTCGAGAAAGGCTGTTGTGTAAACAAAGCCATAAACAACGCCCATATAATATTTACGCGGAAGTACTAGAGTGGGAAGCAATATAATGCAGCAAATCCCGGTCAGGACATAAAAGCAAAGATTGAATACGGTGGAACGAAAAAAATAGGGCGGTATCATTTGAGTATACTCTGTTTCTCAAGATATAAAATAAAGCTGCGATAGATTGTTTTATTATATTCATCAAATGTTATTTTCCAAAAGAGAACATCATCGGTTGTGTAATCTTGCTTTTCTACCGGATGGATGATGATTTTTGTGTCTTTCAAAATATTGTTGAATTCGATCAGCGCGCGCTTCATGTGGTAGGTGGAGGTGACAAGGCGAATAGATTTGATGTTATTTTCTTTGACCCAAGTTTCAGTTTCTAACGCATTTTCAAACGTCGACGTGGCCTCGTATCCTAACGTAATGCAGCATTCTGGTAGCGGTGTAGAATCTTTCCACATCGCCCTAACGTCATCTTCGGTCACGATTTCATGCACGCCGGTAATCATAAGTTTTGGCGCGAGTTGTTTTGCAAATAAAGTGAGCCCTGTCGCAATACGAAAATTGCCCCCCGTTAAAACAACGATAGCATCCGTTTTTTCAGATGGATCGTACGGTATTGTCGTTTGGACATTCGATAAGAATGCACCATAACCGCCTATCCAGACCATAAGGGTGAGCAACAAAAGAAACCTCATCATTTTTTTCATCATCGGTGTTTCTTTCTACGGCATCTTGGATAAAGAACGCAACACAGTTATATGTGACGTTAGTATTGTTATGAGAGAGACGAGGACAGGCACTAAACATAAAATTAAAACACCAAGACTACCAATGTGAATGACCGGAATAAGGTCTGTGCCGGTGTTGCGCGATAAAAACGCGAGTAAAAATGTAGCCGCCAAGCCTATTGCTGTACCAATCACGGCGCCTTTTAATGATAAAATCATGGCATGTTTTTGAAATTGGCGTGCAATGTAATTATCTGTAGCGCCCATGTAATGTAATAACTCAACCACACTGTTGTGAATGGCAAGACGCGTGCGTATGGCCGATGAAATTGCTGTCTCTTATACACATCTCCGAGCCCACGAGA
>CAXHFH010000151.1:0-3399 GCA_964015995.1 uncultured Alphaproteobacteria bacterium | reverse complement strand
TTGTTATGCAGTGTATCCGGCAAATGCTTTTTTTGCATATTCAAGGGCAATTTCCAACATTTTGGCCTGATCCAGAGTGCTTGTATCAATAACAATAGCATCCTGCGCAGGCCTTAGTGGAGCTGCCTTTCGGCCAGAGTCACGGGCATCGCGTGCACGCATATCCTCTAAAACAGCACTGTTTGTAACGTCTAATCCCTTAGATTGCAACTCTTTCGTGCGTCTTTCAGCGCGAATTTCCATATTTGCGGTCACATAGAGCTTCAACGGCGCATCAGGGCAGATAACAGTACCAATATCACGCCCATCCAATATCACGCCATCATATCGCGCGGCAGGGTTTTGCGCGAAATTTCTTTGTATCGTGATTAACGCATCACGCACACTTTGAATGACGGCAACCTTGGACGCGGCATTGCCGCTCTCATCTGTTCTTAAATCCGGATTAGATAATGGATCAGAACGCTCTAATTTCTCCGCTAAAACTTTGCACCCTGCAAGTGCCTCGACTTCATTATCAGGATCACCACCCGCCTGTAACACCTCATAACCAACGGCGCGATAAAGCGCCCCCGTGTCCATGTGCGCGAAATTAAGAGCATCAGCCAATTCACGTGCCAAAGTCCCCTTCCCACTTGCCGCAGGGCCGTCGATCGCGATTATTTTAGGCTTCTCTGACATTACTTTATGCCATGCATAATTCGTTGGACGCGCCCTGATCACCGATATCCGCACCAAGGTCATTCATCAATTCGATAAAATTGGGGAAACTGGTTTTAATCGGTGCAGCGTCGTCAATCTCAATCGGCTCTTCACTGGTTGTCCCCAAAACCAAAAAGCTCATCGCGATGCGGTGATCAAGCGCGGTTTCAATATGCGCACCCCCCATACAACTTTTGCCATTACTGTTAATGGTCAGGCTATCTTCGCCCATCTCCAGATTAATACCGCATGCCTTCAAACCGTTTGCCATCATGAGCAAGCGATCACTTTCCTTGACGCGCAATTCTTTCAAACCCGTCATTTTTGTTGTGCCTTCCGCGCACGCCGCCGCCACGGCCAAAATCGGAAATTCATCAATCATGGACGGGACACGATCTTCGGGCACATCTATACCGCGCAACGATCCGGTGCCCTTAACAACCAAATCGGCCACTGGCTCACCACCCTCAATACGTTTATTTTGAAATTCAATATCCGCGCCCATTTCCTGCAATGTTGTGTAAAGACCAATACGCGTTTCATTGATGCCTATGCGGTTCAATATGATTTCAGAGCCCTCATTAATCAGTGCCGCAACGACAGCAAATGCCGCAGAGCTTGGATCAGAAGGAACATCCACAGCGCACCCTTGAAGCTCTTGATGACCACATAAAGAAATCGACTTTGCCCCATCTTCAAGATCTTCGACGGTTACATCGACACCAAAATGACGAAGCATGTTTTCCGTGTGATCGCGCGTGGGATGACCCTCAATCACGGTTGTACGCCCCCGTGCATTTAACCCCGCCAGCATGATCGCAGATTTCACCTGCGCGCTTGCCACTGGCAATTTATATTCAATCGGCAAGGCATCTTGTGCGCCTTTCACCGTAAGCGGCAATCGATCACCTGATCGGCATAAAAACGTCGCGCCCATCATCTCTAACGGCGTTACAATACGGCGCATCGGACGTTTCACGAGTGATGCATCACCTGTAAATGTAGCCGAGATATCATGTCCGCCGATAAGCCCCATCAAAAGCCTTGTGGATGTACCGCTATTGCCCATTTCGAGAACATGATCCGGTTCACGTAAGCCGCCAACACCGACACCATGCACACGCCATAGCCCATCATCGCTATGTTCTATTTTCGCCCCCATGGCCCGCATCGCCCCCGCAGTGTGAAGTACATCCTCCCCCTCTAACAGGCCGCTAATGATTGTCTCACCAATAGCAAGCGCACCAAGCATAATAGATCGGTGGGAAATAGATTTATCACCCGGAATGCGTGCATGCCCCTTTAAGGGGCCACATTTTTTAGATGTTGTTGAACCAGAATAGATATTTTGCGTCATGATTTATTGCTTAGCTTTTTGAAAATTACCAAGCACATCAATACATAGAAATACTATATGAGGCAATAACTATAGGAAGGGTTACTCATCATCAAAACTGTTTATGTCACCATTATAGCTTTTGATGAATGCAAACATATCTTCTGCCGGAACTGGCTTGGAATAGCGGAAACCTTGAACTTCGTCACATCCCTGCTTTACAAGAAACTCTTCATGGTCTTTGGTTTCCACACCTTCGGCAATCACTTTCAGGTTCAATGAATGCCCCAGATTAATGATTGTACGTGCGATTGATTCATTATGCTGATCGTTCAACGCATTACGAATAAAAGACTGATCAATCTTCAAACGATCAATTGGGAACTGACTGAGATAAGAGAGTGATGAATAACCGGTACCAAAATCATCAATCGCAATTTCAACACCCAATTCATGCAGTGTATTCAAAATTGCAACTGTATGTTGAATATCATCCATAAAGACACTTTCGGTAACCTCAAGCTCTAAACAACTTGGATCAACGCCCGTCTCTTCCAGATAACGTGATACATCTGCACAGATATCACCATGCACAAACTGAGAGCCGGAAACGTTAACCGCAAAACGGATCGGTATATTATGTTCTTCGTGACATGTTTTTGCAATTTGGCAAGCACGCCTAAGAACCCACTGACCGATCGGAACAATAAGACCGGACTGTTCGGCGACAGGAATAAACACGCCCGGCGAAATAAACTTCCCGCCATTTTTACTGCTATCTGGCTTCCACCACCTAATCAGAGCTTCTGCGCCAATAACCGCGCCTGTTTTCAGGCATAATTGCGGCTGGAAATAAAGTTGTAGTTCATCGTTTTCCAAAGCATCACGCAGATCACGCAACATTTGAAAACGCTCTTGAACCGCGCGATCAAAGTCCTCGGAGTATTCCTTAATTGTATCGCGCCCCTCTTCCTTGGCACGGTTCAACGCAATATCCGCGTTCTTTAGAACTAAATCCGGCTCAGAGCCATCATCAGGGAATGTTGACACGCCAACAGATGCGCGCACTTGAAATTCTTCGTTGAATACCTTGAACGGCTCTGCACGGACAATACCGAGAACACGCGTCGCAACGTCACGCGCAGTGGTTACATCACCTGACAACGGCATCATCACCGCAAATTCATCCTCACCTGTTCTGGATATCGTTGCCGATTTTGGCAGTGACGACCGTAATTTTTTACCAACTGACCTTAAAATAGCATCACCGACATTATGCCCCATGGAGTCATTAATATCTTTAAAATGGTCAAGATCGAGCGTGATAATAGCAAATCTGCTGACAGTTTCATCAGAACTTA
>CAXHFH010000150.1:0-3515 GCA_964015995.1 uncultured Alphaproteobacteria bacterium | reverse complement strand
CATTATCAACCAAATCTTCTTTCCCGGGCAGACCAAAAAGGCATGGCGTTTCTATCGGGAATTTTTGCATTGATTTTTTAAGTGCTAAACAGGAAAGCTGCGCCTCATGCACCCACCGAAATGTGACATCACCACACTGAAGTTCGGGGTCATGCTCGCACCATAAATTATCAATATTTTCACGCACAGGATCAGAACTAAGCCGTGCGCGTTCTATTCTTTTGCCCCAATCATTGCCAGTGGGGACATATCGTGAACCCGCGAAAAGCTTACACATCGCCGAAACGCTTAAAAGCAATTTTTGCGGATAGGGTGCGAAGGCCTTGATGCCAATCATCGGCGCACTGAGAGCGGCACATTCGAACGTATTGGGGTATTTACACATATAGCGCATCGCGGTATGTGCGCCCATTGAATGTGCGAGGAGCGCTAAAGGAATACGACCTTTATCGGGGTGAACGCTAGAGTGTTTTATATATTCCAAAATGAAATATTGAAGATCTTCGACGTCTGCATCAAAACCATGGCTGTGGCGTTTTTGCGGGTTTTTTAAAAAGCGCGTTGATTTCCCCTGACCTGCCCAATCGCACGTCCAAAAGGCAAGGTTATGTTCTAAACACCATTGCGCAACTTCGAAATATTTCTCAGAGAATTCGCGAACGCCCTGAAGGCAAACGACCACGGCATCGGGAATACTGTCTTTTGGAAAGACTGATCCGAAACGTATATGACGCCCCTCACGCTCAAAGCTGTGCCAGCGCCACCCTTCGGGCATGTGGAATTGGGGTTTTAAATCCGGTGGATGTATGTTTTGGGTCATGTAACCTTCGTAAATAATATCAAGTACTTATTGTACTTTCGTATTATGCAGTAAAATACTTAACAGAATACAAAATTATTCGATGGCTTTAATAATGTCTTCGGTCATCTTTTTGGCATCGCCGAGCAACATCATGGTGTTGTCGCCATAGAAAAGCGGGTTATCGATACCGGCATAGCCTGAACCGAGCGAGCGTTTCACGAATAATACTGTTTTGGCATCCTCAACATCCAGAACGGGCATACCGTAAATAGGAGATGCGGCATCGTTCTTTGCGGCGGGGTTGGTGATGTCATTTGCGCCAATGACATAGGCCACATCGGCTTGTGCGAAATCGCGATTAATGTCTTCCATTTCAAAGACTTCGTCATAGGGTACGTTGGCCTCGGCGAGCAAAACATTCATGTGTCCGGGCATACGTCCGGCCACAGGGTGGATCGCGTATTTCACATCAACGCCTTCTTTTTTCAAGATGTCGGCCATTTCACGCAAGGCGTGCTGTGCCTGAGCAACAGCCATACCGTAACCGGGAATGATAATGACTTTTGATGCGTTTTTCATGATATAGGCCGCATCTTCTGCCGCGCCGATTTTAGCATTACGATCGCCTAAATCTTCTGCGGCGCCTGCGGCATCATCGCCGCCAAAACCACCAAGGATAACGTTAAAGAATGATCGGTTCATGCCTTTACACATAATGTAAGACAGAATTGCACCGGATGATCCGACGAGCGCACCTGTAATAATCAGAAGATTATTGTGAAGTGTGAAACCAATACCAGCTGCGGCCCAACCTGAATAGGAGTTGAGCATGGACACAATCACGGGCATATCCGCACCGCCAATTGGAATAATCATCAATATACCTAAGGACAGCGCGACGAAGGCAATCATCCAGAACCAAAAGGCACTGCCTGTCCAGACAAGCAGAATAACCATCAAGAAAAGCGCGCCGCCAAGCATCGCATTTAATTTATGTTGCCCTGAAAAGACGATGGGTTTACCGGAAATACGCCCTTGTAATTTACCCCATGCTACCAATGATCCTGTAAAGGTTAAGGCGCCAATGGCAAGACCAAGAGCCATTTCAATGAGACTTATGGTTTTGATATCACCGGGAACACCAATGCCGTAAGCTTCCGGGTTGTAAAACGCAGCGCCTGCGACACAAACGGCAGCCAAGCCAACGAGAGAGTGAAATGCGGCCATTAATTCAGGCAGTGATGTCATTTCAATATTTTTGGCAATATACGCGCCGATTGATCCGCCCAAGGCAATACCGATGATAATCCATGACCATCCCGCAATTTGCGGAGAGAGTAGGGTGGTGACGATTGCTAAACCCATACCAACCATACCGTAAGTCAGGCCGCGGCGTGCCGTTTCAGGGTGCGATAAACCGCGCAATGAAAGTATGAATAAAATTGATGCGGTCAAATATGCGAGTGATGAAAGTATTGCCATGCGTGCGTTCCTGCTATGCCTTTATATATTTGTCGGTTTAATCGTCTGCTTCTGGTGAGCAATCTATCCCTGATTCAAGATATTCAGGGCTGTGATATTTCTCTGTGAAGTTTTTGTAATGCGCTGGTAGGTATTTAACCGCGCTGTCCAAGCAATAGAGATTAATTAATCGTGCGTTATCAACCTCGTATCCGCGAATTTCACCATTTTCTAATTTCGCCATAACGGTGCCCAAAGAATTTTTATCGGGTGTCGGTGCGATGGAGACAATGATCTCTTCCAAAACGACAGCATCTTCATAGAGTTCTTCCGGTGGGTTAAGGCGCGCGGAAAAATAATGTCCTGATTTGATGTCGTCCCATTTATTCTCAACGCTGCCACTATCGCGGTTGATCTTCTGCGTTAGAACGCTGGAGGCGTGTGTGTTTTCAGTGTTGGTGTTGAATGCGCTGATGATGTGTTTCAATAAAACTTTCGAATCTTTATCATGCACAAACATAGGCTGACCGTTTTTGTTGATGACAACGGTTCCGGTTTCCTGATCTGTATAATCCTGAACGTATGGCACATATACTTCATCATCGTCATTTTTCGCGGTGGCGTATGAAAACGGAAGGAGTAGTGCTGTTAGGAATAGTAATACTCTAGTCATGGTTTTATCCTTTTTTCTGGAACATGTGGAGCATGCGCTTTGTGATAATAAAGCCGCCAAAAATATTTACAGATGCAAAAACTACGGCCAAAAAGCCAAGAAGGCTCGAAAACCCTGAGACAGACGCCGTGCCCGTCGCGAGCACTGCCCCAACAATAATCACAGATGATATGGCGTTTGTGATACCCATCAATGGTGAGTGCAAAGCAGGCGTTACACGCCAGACAACGTGGTATCCGACAAAACAGGCCAAAACAAAAACGGTTAATCCGGTGATAATGAAAGGTTCCGAATGGACGCCACTTTCGGAGATAACTGAGCTGGCTTCCGCGGCCAAGCGTTCTGCTTCGGCGGCTTGGGTGCGAAAAGTTTCCGCTAATTCCTGAAGGCTATCTTTGAATGTTTTTATGTTTTCGGAGTTCTCAGACATAGTTCTTTATCCTTAAGCTTTCTTTTCAGATTTCTTGGGAGTGCTTTTCTTTTTGTCACTATCCGCGTCTTTGGCATCAGTCTCTTTTTTCTTTGGAGCTGCTTTTTTAGCCGTGGCTTTTTTTTCTGCGAAGTTCGGGTGAACAATTT
>CAXHFH010000149.1:0-3791 GCA_964015995.1 uncultured Alphaproteobacteria bacterium | reverse complement strand
CCCGCAGCCGAAGCAGAAAAGAAACCCGCAGAGAAGCCGGAGTTGGCAACGTTCCGTTTGAAAAAAGGCAAGGCTTTTCAGTCAAAGAAAAGTGGTGAAGGTAAAAAGGATTTTGCCAAGAGCAGGGACGATAAATCCGGAAAAGGTGGTAAAAAGCCATTCAAGAAAAAAGGCGATAAGAAAAAGGGCGGTAAATCTGCTCCTCGTGTGATTTCTGCCGAAGCCAAAGTAAATGAAGACGATTCACCTTTTGCCATTCTTCAGCAACTTAAAAAGTAAGGGAAACATGATTAAGTATCGTAAGAATTCAAAAACAGTTCTTGTTATACTCAGTCTGGTTTGTACTTTTTTTGCCGTATCGATAGCACCTTCAAAAGCATCCGCTGCGGAGTTCTCTGGCGAGTACCTTATTAAAGTATGCTCAATGAACAGCCGCGGCGAAGAAATTGTTAAAGGCGGAAAAATCGCATGTCGGTCTTATATTGCAGGTGTGATTGATTATCACAATATGTTGCGTGCGATGGATTTAACGTCTGATATGAATTTTTGTATCCCTGAAAAAGTGACTTTAAATGAAATTCATGTACGGGTTTTAGCCTATATGTATGAGCGTGCTAAATTACATCGTAAGTTTATTGCTGCGCCGGGGGTCGCGATGGCTTTGTTTTCTAACTATCCCTGTAATAAATAAAATAGTAAGGTTTTATTTATAGTATTATTGCGTAGGGTTTATGGGGTTTGTTCCAATATGACGGAAAAAGAGAAATATCAGCATATTATTCGCCTAGAGCGCGACACGGAAGATTACATTCTGCCGAAGAATTTCTTTGATATTTTGGTGCATCGTTTTTTCCCTGTTATTAGCCTGACCTATCTTGCATCTGTTATCAGTATAGCCATAAGCAGTGGTGATTTTATTCAGCATATGTTTATGGATCGTATGGCGTATTTGATGGGGATTCTGCTCGTATTGTGGGTTTCAGGGCCAGCGATTGTCTGGATACTTATGGCTGGAAACCCTTTGCTCGCGCATGTTGCAGACCTTTGGTATAAGATCATCGCGGGCCTTCTAATCGTCACGATTAGCTTGAGTTATTTCTTATTCCCTGAGGCTGAGCTTTATGGCTTAAGAGAGTATTTTGTTCTCTCAATTCCTATATTTATTTTGATCTATTATGTTTTTGTCCGTGATAAGTTGCCATTGATTGCCGTTTATCCTCTGAATGCGGTTGGTTTCTGTGCGCTGTTCTGGGGTGCATTTATGGGCGCTGTGGTGTAATTAGCTCTTACGGGCCTGCCATATTCATAAGCCAACCAATTAACAATACTTGTGGTACTGTAATTAAGGGAACGGCCATAGCAATAGCCCACTTTCCTGTGAATTCCTTGATAATCAATAATTCCGTATAATCGGTTGCGACACCTGCCATAAGAAACGTAAAGCCGTTTCCGGGGGCATTTCCGCTTGTAACGATCTCACTGGCGATAGGGGCGGAGCCTTCGGAGCATATCTCTACAATCGTGGCAATGATGAGGGTTATAAACAGTCCCGCAAGATTAGGGCCGAGCCATGCCTGAAAAACTTCAGGAGAAACAAAAGTTCGTAAAGATGCGGCGATGATCGTTCCGAATAAAAGCCATTTGATAATCATCTTGCCATCGCACCAACCTGTTTTGAGAACCTCAAGAGTACCGGACGTTGAAAACTTGATTGATTTGAACAGTGCCTTGGTTTCATCACCTAAATTAAAATTCTGTTGATCTGTTTGTGCATTTGGGTTTTCAGGCAAATAGCCTTTTCGTGTTAATTGCTGGAGTATAAATCCAGTGGTCAGCGCGATCAAAACTGAGCCTAAAATATAAAGCATTGTCCATTGAAAGCCGATAAGGCTGATTAGAACAAGTGTGAGTGAAAATGAGTTCCAAGGGCTCGCCACTAAAAAGGTGACAACTTGTGCAAGACTCACCCCGCGTTCATATAATTTTGCGGCAACAAGCAATATACCGTGACAACAGAGATCAAGAAAAACACCACCAACAACGGCGCGCAGAAGCCCGGAGAACTTATCGCTGCGTCCCATGATCGCTGTGAAATAATCACGCGATACTTTACTCATGAGGCCGATGATGAATATACCCAGTGCAATACCCCACCACATCGTCATAAGGATTTGCAGAGATGCATGAACAAAATGGTGTAAATACATCGGTGCAGAATAGCCGAGCGTAGAAAACAAAGCGTTTAAGCCAAACGTAAGCACCAAAATAAGTATGCTGCCGTTGAAGATAAGATCAAATTTCTTTTTGGTGTTCGCGTGGGGAATCGCTTCTGACTCTTGATCAGGTTTTTTAGAGCAGCAATCTGTTTTTTTCTTTTCTTTGGTCATAGGGCGCGCCCCCTAAAAACTCCGTGAGATTACGAAGTCAGTTAAATCTGAGAGTATGGTTTTATATACACCATCAGGAATGATGTCTAATGATGTTTTTGCATCGTTGGTATAGTCTTTAGCCAATGCGATGGTTTTGTTGAGCGCATCATGTTTTTCAATGAGGGCCAATGCATGTGCGAAATCTTCATCGTTTTGATCTTTATGCCCAAGGGTGCGTTTCCAAAACGCGCTTTCGTCATCATCTGCATTTTCCAATGCAAAGATAACAGGCGCGGTCATCTTTCCTTCTTTAAAGTCGTCGCCAATCTCTTTGCCTAATTTTGATTGATCGGCAGAATAATCAAGCGCATCATCAATAATCTGGAAGGCTGTACCAAGTTGCATGCCATACAGGCGCATTGCATTACAGTCTTCTGAGGAGCGTGAAGATAAAACTGCACCAACTTCACAAGATGCAGCAAATAGGGCCGCTGTTTTTGATTCTACAACATTAAGATAGGCGGGCATTGTTGTTTTAATGTCATTGGTCGTAGAGAGCTGGAGCACTTCGCCCTGTGCAATCACAGCGGCGGCGGCGGACAATATACGCAATATTTCGAGTGATCCGCTTTCGACCATCATTTGAAATGATTTAGAAAACAGAAAGTCACCGACAAGGACGCTGGCTTGATTTCCAAAGACCAAGTTTGCCGCTTGCTGTCCGCGTCTTTCGTGGCTTTCGTCAACCACATCATCGTGCAATAAGGTGGCGGTATGAATAAATTCAACGGCAGCAGCCAAATGATATGACTTGTCCATAGGTCCATCAAATATTGCCGTTGAGGCCAATGTCAAAAGGGGGCGGATACGCTTGCCACCAGCAGATATTAAATATTGTGCTAATTTCGGAATAAGATGAACATCTGACTGCATGTTTCGCACGATGAGCGCATTGACCTCTTGCATATCCTGATCAAGTAGATCGGACATTAAATCCAAGGGTGTTTGCTGCTCAATCGAGGTCATAGTGTTTGGAGCATTATTATTCATCATAAATGTTTTTAAATCAGCTTTTTAGGCTGCGGGCAAGATATAAAATGAAACAGGCGGTCTTAAAAACTTAATCAATAGACCCTAAGGAGCGTGTTGTCATATTTCCTTTGCCTTCTTGCGCGTTTTTATATTGCTGAAGAATGGCGGCCATACCGGTGAGTTCTTTCTTTGGCTGCTCTTCGACAGTTTCTGTTGGCTCAATATCGTCAATGGAAGCATTCTCTTGCTCTTCTGGATTGTCTTCGTCCTTATCGGATTCATCGCTTTCTTTTTTATCTTTATCTGCAAGCTCTTTATATTTATTCCAAATTTTTTGATCTTCTGCTGTCTCTTATACACATCTGACGCTGCCGACGAATCCAGAGGTGT
>CAXHFH010000148.1:0-3866 GCA_964015995.1 uncultured Alphaproteobacteria bacterium | reverse complement strand
CACCTCTGGATTCGTCGGCAGCGTCAGATGTGTATAAGAGACAGGCTTTATATGGCGCCTGGTGGTCGTATAACACGCGTGCACGGGCCATTTGTATCTGATGAGGATGTTGAAAAAGCGACGAACTTCCTGCGCTCCCAAGCGAAACCTGCGTACATTGAAGATGTTACGAGCGAAGAATCTGATTTTGGCGGCAGCGAAGTGATGAACGCCATGTTTGGCGATGGTGATAGTGATAACGCGGTGGACGAACTGTATGATAAAGCCGTGGCTGTGATTACCCGTGAAGGGAAGGTTTCGACCAGCTTCATTCAGCGCCACTTGCAGATTGGTTATAACCGCGCTGCGCGTATCGTTGAAGAAATGGAGCGCCAAGGCGTTATTTCCACGGCAAATTCCGCCGGAAAACGTCAAATTTTGGTCAATGACCATAGTGGTGCCTAGATTTTTTGCCAAAATTTGTAAAATAGTATATACGTGATTGTTAGGATAAATTTTTTATCAATGAATAGATTTTAGTCTAAAGGAGACTACGATGTTAGTGCCAGTATTTGCAGCAGTTGGTGTGGTTGGTGTACCATTATTAGCAGCAACGACGGCTTTATGTTTATCAATAGAGGCGGTCAGGGTTTCGTTGAGTAATAAAGAGCATGATCAGATAGCTAGCCCTGTTAGTGGCTCTGCGGTTGGTGGTAATTCTAATGGTACCAGCCCATCTTCCGGATACTAAAAAGCACGGCAACAGTGCTGATATCCGGTTTGAAATATAAAAATAGTGACGCAGGGTGGTGTGCGGATGATAAAAGATTCTCACGATTCTAATCTTACCGAGGTTGATTTATTTGGCGTGTTTGGAAACAAATCTGCCGACGATTACCATGATGTAAATTTGAGTGCACGGCGTGTTGCCGTGTTATCCCTTATTGAACGCGCGGCGGATGCGGCAGATGTGAATGCTGACACTCTACGTGGCATGTGGTGGGTGGAAAGCCGATCAGGGCATCCTGATATGCTTGAAAGTCCGACAGGCGCAAAAGGCGATTGGCAATTCACAAAACAAACACAGGCCAATGTATTCCTTCATCATGGCCCTGAAATTGCTGAAAATCTGGAGCAAGCAGGCTTTATGCTGGAGGCAGAAAACGTTCGCATGTTTACCCTTGCCTTCCGTAATCTTGCAATTGAAAAATATGGTATGGAAACAGGTGGTTTGGCCTTAGATCAAGCCGAGTCGAGCCATCTTTTTAGGGATAAGTCTTTATCATGGCGCGGTGATATTGTGCCCGCGAACAGTACGTTTTTCCAAGATCCTGAAAGTTACGAAAACTTTGATGAAGGCAGTATCGTAAGGAACATGGATTACAGTCACATGATTCCAAACATAGATCATAATATCCTTGAAAGAATGGATCAAACGCGCATGGATTTGCCTGCGACTATGACGTTCACAGCAGCCTATTACATCAAAGAAATTGCAGAAGATGCAGGCATAGATGCCAGTGACTATAACAATGCAGGCGCCTTGTATGCCGGATATAATATTGGGCCGGGGAATGCCGCCCGATTGGGGAGTGACCTTGCAGATTCCTCGAACGCGATGGGCGCGATAGGGGATGCCGCGGAAAAAAACCCTTATTTCTTCCGTGGGAATGCAACCGGAGAGGAAGCGTTAGCAAATTATCAAGAGGCCGTTGATGGATGGCGCAATTTCAGATTATATGACCTTGAGCCGCCGGAGACGCTGGTTGAAGGGATTGCGAGAGGGCTGCGGGAAGATTACCAAGCCAATCCGGATGTTAATCCGTATGACATATATAGCAATGTGATGGAATCCAGAGGCTACTACGATCGCGCCGAGGTTATACAGGCGACGAAAGATTCTCCGTTTCTAGTGGCCAATGCGGCGATGAATGGCATTAACATACCGTTTAATTTCTCATCAGATCTGACACAAGCGTACAGTTTTGATCCTGTGCCAAACATTGATCCGAATGATTATACATTGTCGAGAGATGAAAAGGCATTGTTGATTCTACGCGAAGAAACTGATCCGGACTTTTTGCCTACTCCGAGATAGTAGGTTTTTATGTCGCTACGTTAGATTTAAGTATTATTCTTATATGGAATAATGGCCAATATAAAGATATCGGCCATTTAAAAAATTATTTATTTGTTTTTCCTGATTTCTTTTCATCAGTATTTTTTATAAGAGCAACGTCGCAACACATATCTATCATCCTTTGTATGGTTAGTGTCATAGTGATTTTATTGTAAGTTTTATACGGTAAAAGTCTAGTCTCCTGATGTCTCTATGATTGCTTTTTAAGGTTCACATCCGCGCGCAGCCCTCATTGAGCGATCATTATATTCCTGGATATGCCGTACCATATCGCTGTGCATATTCCCCAGATGGCTTGGTGAGTATTTCACCAATAATTCCCCTTTAGGTGAAATAAGAACCGCAGACCTGTTATGTCCTTCTATATTGCCGCTGTTGCGGTCAACTTCGAATGCGGACCTGTAATTTTGCGCTGTGCTCAATACTTTATCTTTCTCCCCCGTTAAGCCGGTAAAGTAAAAATTGCCGCCACGTTCAGGATCGGTGTAGGAATTGGCAAAGTTCGGTGGTGGATCACCTTGTTCTAGTGGGCTAACAACCATGATGGCTTCTATTTCATCGCCCAATGTCATTTCTGCGAATGTTTTTGATTGAAAAATATTCAAGGCATCTGTGGCACATCCTTGACCGGGATATGCGTTGTACGGCGTACAAAAATAGGCAATGGCAAACCCTTTTGGTTCATATGGTTGCCCCGTCCTATAATCAACAAGCTCATCAAGCGTGTCGCAAACATCACGGTAATATTCAATGTACTTTTTTTCCTGTCCGAACTGCGCCAAAGCTTCGACCGGTGTAAATACCGCAGATAATCCGGTTGCGATACCGCCTTTTAAAAAATCACGTCTTTTCATTGTTTAATGCCCCGCATGTCCATATTCGTTCATCATGTGCTCTTCCAGCGTTATGCCCAAAGCTTCGGAATCCTCTAACGCATAGGGCAACTCGCCTGATGCGTGCGCATTACGCACCCATTCGTCAAAGCCCACGCTAGGCGCTTCGGTCACGCCATGAAGTGCCGCGTGTCCCGCTTCCGTCGCGCCATGAGTTGCTGCATGTCCGGCTTCCATCGCCATATGCTCACCGCTATGAGACATGACCATAGAATCCCAAGTTGATGGCGCAAAGTTACCATCTAATACATTTGTGATTAAAGAATCCCCGATCGATATAAGACTGCTGAATGTATCAACAATCATATTCAACATTTCACCTGCACCATGCGCCGTTTGTACGATTAAATCCCCCGGTGTGGGGCCCGTTGCACCCATAAAACTTGTGCTTAATGGGTCAAGGCCGGGTATGGCCATGACGGGTGCCGCGGCAAGGCCAATGACCCCCATCATTGCACCCATAACAACGACGTGTTTTAAAACATGCCCTATCGTTTTCCCGATGGAATGTTGATTATATTCATTTGTAAGATTCGGAGCGTCATCCACGCCCGGTGACCGTGCAGCCATCTTTCTCTCCTTAATTTAAATAAAACAAAGGGGCGTGCCCTTTAAAAAATAGTGGTGTTTTAGATAAATAAAGGCGGGCCGCGTGGCTGGTAATATGAAGAAAATGCAGACTTAAAGACGATCGTGCCTGATCCGGCAGGTATAAAAGAACCGTGATTAAACACCTGTACCGATCCAGATGATAAAAGTGTTTTGGTTATGTTAGAATTGGCAAAACAAAAACCACAATCCTGCTTTTTTGCGTGCTCAGGATTTTGATCAGTCTGGTTGCTTTGATCTTTATT
>CAXHFH010000147.1:0-3927 GCA_964015995.1 uncultured Alphaproteobacteria bacterium | reverse complement strand
ACTTTATATCTTACTCTAACAGACCCGCCACAATATTGCCACATTTTTTTTTATAAATATAACAAATACTTAGGCGTATCTTTGTGAAAATTTTATGGCAGAAAGTTAATGCCGAACGCTGTGATTCCCAACGTTTGCTGCACAGCATTAAGCATAGGGCCTAGATTAACAGCCAGAGCGCCACCCAATAAGTGTGTAATGCCAGCCATCGTGGACGCTTGCTGCTTGCCTTCGGCGACATCGCGTAAAATAAACATGCCGCGAACAAAGCTGAGCATTCCGATAACGATCATAAACTGAAGTACAGCAGAGATCACATTGTAAGCGGCTTGCGTTTCAGCAACACTCATACCTGTTGTGTATTGCATTGATGCAAACGTGAATGTGACGGGGCTTGTAAACAAGCTAGAAGAAAATGCCCGTAAAATTGTAGTTGCCGAAAGCAGCATACCACCAACGATAAATGTTCCAAACGTGCCCATGCCGCCAGGACCTCTGGCACCCTCTTGTGATGATTTAATCAATCTTGAGATACCGATCATTATGAAAATCATACCGGCAACAAAACAGAAGAAGTTCAGCACAACATGGGACGGACCCAATATGTCGAGCATGAAACAACCCATTGCTTCATCAAGTGAATTTGTACCTGTACAACTAGCAGCGGTTACTGTTGATCTAAAGGTCGTATTTGTTGCGGCAACTGTTGAACCAAGCAGACCAAGATTAACCATGGAAGATTTGAATACAGCAGTCAGGAAAGGTAGTGAGAAGAATAAGCCACCCGCAATTAAGCGCATAACACCTTCAGAAATTGCAACTCGTGATGGATCAACGACGTGGTCACGAACTTTCAATATGCCCCAAACACCCAAAACAAGACCGATTAAATATGAAATCGAGCTTAAGAAAACGGGGAGAGCACTTGCGCTTGCCATTGCCCAACAAATCGCATCACCAACGGTTGTCCCGATGGGGAGTGAAACAGATGTCAGACACTCAATAGAGTTTGTTTCAGATGAATAGAAAAACCCAGCACCACCAATAAGGGCAAATAGTGCGCCGAAAAAGCCGAGACCACCATCAGAGATAGTTGTGTACATCGCCTCAAATACTGTCGGTAATGCAAATAATGCACCGGCCGTGATGTAGCGAATAATCGCATCTTTTAAGGGGACGCGGTTAGGATCTTCAACATGATCACGGGTCTTATATAATGCCGATACGGCGATAACAAGACCAAGAAGATAGCCAACTGCAGCGACAAGTCCGGGCATGAAATCAATTGAATCAATCATCTGATCCATAACACCGTTAACGTTTCCGCCAAATCCAATAAGGGTTGTAATACCAGCAAAAAGACCATTCAAGAACGTTGCAGCCTCAACTGTCGGATCAAAAACTGCCGCTGTACCACCGTTAATAGTAACGGACACTGCCTCAGCAATGATAGGTAATGCAAATAAGGCGCCACCTAAAAGATACCGTATAACGGGGGAGCTGATTGGAGTCTGGTTGGGGTTTGTAACGTGATCCACTGTTTTAAAGATGGCAGTAACACCCATAATCAAACCACCGGCATATGCAAGTGCGGCTATAAGGCCAGGCAAAGATGCCGCGCTTTCCGTAATGTTCTGCCCAATATCGTCAATTTCTTGCGCGAAGGCTACATCCGAAAGGATAATTGAGAGAAACAACCCAAAAAGTAGAGAAAATAGATTATTCTTCATTAAATTCTTGCTCCTTGCATATATACCACACCATTACAACACATATGAGTGCCGTACAGCAAACTTATTATCGTAATTACGCTCTTTTGATTACCATATTATACATGCAAAGTTAATTTTTAGGAAATTATTTTTTATTGCTCGGCGCGTCCTGAGGTGCCGATAACGACCCATTTGCCGTTTTCTTTGCTTATGGATTTAATGCGCCCTAATCCTTTGACGGTATTTCCTGGCTCAATCGAGCGGGTTTCTCCGCTACTTTTGTTATATATAACAGCACTTTGTGGGCTGGCGCCTTTTATTTTCCATATAACTTTATCGGTGGCGGTGGCTGATTTTGTCAAAATTTCATTGGTATCGATGATTTTTTCTTTGATCGCAGGCTTTTGTACTTGTTTTTTGTGCGCATCCTCAACGATTTTTAAGGGGGCAGCCGAATCGTCTATTTTAGTTTGAGTGGCGTCATCTTTTACATGATCTAATTCTTTTTCTTTTACATCAATGACTTCTTCAGTTCTCGATAAGATGTCCTGTTCTTGTATAGGGTGTTCTGGTGGCGACTTTTCTATATCCGCTGCAGTCGGGGGGGCAAGAATACTCTCCTCGTCTTTGCTTGGCGGTGCTTGATTTTCGCTAACCACAAGAGGGGGAAGCTGAATGTCGGAAATATTGTCCGGTAGGGGGGTTAATATAACTTGTTTTTCTTCAGACGCTTGCGGGTTGTTTTGTTGTTCCGGAGGCTCTACCGAAAAATCTTTCGGGGCATCATTTTTGTTCGTAGCCAATGGAGGGGTATCTGATTGGGTAAGGTCTAAGTTAACAATTGGCGGCAGGTCTACTTTTTTAGTGTTGCCCGTGTAGTAATAATACCCTGAGCCCAAAACGCCGATTAAGACAATTGGAAGGAAAAATCTAGAGCTTTTCTTTTCCTTATTTATCTCATTGTGCGGCTCTTCGAAAGATGCGGACTCTTCATCTTGATAAGGAGGGGGATCTAGATAGTCGTCTTCATCCCAAGGCTCATGCTCTAAATCACCGTCCGAATCATCATTAAAGTCATTGGATTTTTGCATTAGGACAAAATCTACCCCGTTAAAATGACCCCTAAAGGTGTTCCTTATAGGCCTTCTTCTGATTCTTCAACATTTTCAACGAAGAATATGCCGATGGGTGTTCCCGCTGCAATAACAATCTGAACAGGTACTTCTGCGAGATCATCTAAAATTTCAGATATTTCATCCGCAGCTTCCTCTACACCAGTCGCAACTTCTTGCTTGTCGTCTGTTTCTTCTTCTGAGGTCGTCACAGTTTCACCTGAAACGGAGACTGAAGTTCTGCCAGAGTCTGCAATAGCAGAAGCGTAACCTGAAATAAACTCAGCAGCAGCAGGCAGCACAATGCGTCTGATGTATCTGTGATCGACATCTGTACGCATAGCCGCCAGACCAGTGTCCGGGTTCAGCATAACAGCATCAATTTCGTATTGTTTTCCTTCTTCGTTCACGGCAATCGCAAATGTAATACCAAGCAGTTCTATATCATCTAAAACGGTGAACTTACCTAGAAGCTTCCAGCCTTTAAGTGGGCCGCTTACCATGCGCGCCAATACTGTGAAAGGAACATCAGAGTTCGCTTCGAGCAATAGCTGACCGTAAACTATTTTACCTGCAGGAATAACGACCTCAACTTCTTCTACTTCAGTAAAGTTTGGGTCACTCGGGCTTCCGCCGTTCCCATTACCGCCGCCGTTGCCAGCGCCATCTTCGCCCTCTTCATTATACTGAATAAGAACTCTGGTCGTAAACGTTTTGACTTGATTTGTCGTGGCTAAAACCGATTCCATTTGTTGAGCCATAGACTCAGCTAAATTCGTAATAGCTTCACTTTGCTGCTCGGCATCGAGAACCGTGACAGGCTCAGGATCGGCTTCCTTACTCTTCATTTGACGCTCAACGCGCTCTTCTTGGAGTAGGCGCCATCTGTGCAAAGGATCTTCTGTTTCTTCTTGTATCTCAGGAACCTCTAGACGTGTGTCCGGAGCCTCAATGGGTACAGGGATCGCACTACCACCAGTCGCGATCGCATCATCACGCACAGTTTCGTTGTGTTGCTCAACGGGTTCAACGTAAGCTGGCGCAACTTCTTCATCAGTACCCGGTACTGACGTAACTTGAGCCCCACCAGGAACGTTTGAGAT
>CAXHFH010000146.1:0-4053 GCA_964015995.1 uncultured Alphaproteobacteria bacterium | reverse complement strand
GGATTCGTCGGCAGCGTCAGATGTGTATAAGAGACAGGATAAGAACAGAGGACGCCGCAGCCCAAAGCCAGTACCATTTGAAAACTTTAATGTTTGAAGCAATGAATGTACCAAGTGTTTGTACCGCATCGTTTCCAACAACAGCATACGCCGCGAGCAAAAACCCAACAAGTGCGTAAATTGAATGAATATCCATGTATCTTTACCGTTTGTGTGTTTTAGATCTAGCAAATTTAAGCCATGCTGACCACTGCATTGCTTGATTTTATTTTACAAAAAATGTTATTTTACGTCAGATAAATAAAAAAGAACGAAAAAATGGGTAATAACAGGGATTCAGTTTCAGCCATGATTGGTGATCTTGTGGTCATTGATTATAAGTCTGATGACTTGCCGCAACAAATTTCAGAATGGAAACGTAATACGATTGCGCCATACGGGCAAAACTGTAGGCGTAACCTTTATTACGGCTTTTCCGAAGATTTTGAAGATTTTCCGTACGATAAATTAGATCGTGATTATACCGATGTTGGCGGTGCGCATGCCTATGCACATTTATTGCAGTTCGCCTCCGGATTTGAGCGCGGAAAGTATAATGGTCATAACAGATTTCAGTTTTTTGAAGCTTGGGCGCAATCAACTAAAAATCATGCCGAAACCGGTGAAAAATACGGACGTTTATTGTCATTAGTGTCGAATGATACGAAATTTATGGCACAACATATCACATCAAAATACAAAGCCAGACGTATGGAAATATCTGCACGGGACTTATCCGGCATGAAGAAGGGCGATGATGTTTTGATTGTTGGGAATCTTGACAGAAACGATGATTTATCGCCGCTGACCAGTGGCATGATACGTATGGCAGAAAGTAAACAAAAAGGGCGTAAAAACTTTATTAGTGTTACGCACCCTGATCCTGAAGTTCTCGATAAATTAAAAGAGGCCATGGAAGGGCATGTTGAGCGGGGCAATATACGCTCTGGCATAGACTTTGTTGATTTTGAAGATGTCCCGCTTGCTATTGAGATTAACAATCGTGTTTTCGTTGCTATGCCTATGGGTGCACATGAGGAAGGCGAAGCCGCTCTCATTGATGCATGGAAGAATAAGTCAGAAGATCAAAACACCTTAACGCATCTTCATGGTGAAATTGGAAACCAAGGTTCAATGTCGTCTTTGTGGGAAGGGGCGGACTTAGATAATTTTACATCCCCTTATGATATTCGTGAAGATATGGCCGAGCGTGCACGTTATAATGCAGAAGTCATTGTGAAGGCCCAGCAAGCCTTCTGGAAATGCGCAGAATTAAGATCACAAGGTGAGCCGTTAACCAAGGAAAGCTTCTTCGGTTCCTCGCCTGACTTAATTATGGAGTAACGTGCCTTTACCTTTAAGTGTCGACAGTGAGGTCCATAGAAATTTCAGCAGTCAGAACTTTTGAAATCGGGCAACCGTCTTTTGCTTGTTCAGCACATTTTTTGATAGCATCTGCGTCGCCTCCGGCAAGTCTTACTGTAACGTCTAAATGACTTTTAGTAATGGAAAAGCCATCACCATCTTTTTCTAAAGAGACAGTCGCCTTCGTACTTATATTGTTTGCGGTCATGTCGGCTTTGCTTAACATAAGAGATAACGCCATCGAAAAACACGCGGCGTGGGACGCTGCAATAAGCTCCTCAGGGTTGGATCCTGCTGTGTCTTCAAAGCGATGCGTATAAGCGTAAGGAATATCGTACAATGCACCGCTTTCAGATGAGATATGCCCCATACCATCTTTAAAATCACCAACCCAGTATGCGCTTGCGTGTTTATTAATCATGATGGTTTCTCCTAATTGTCTATTCGGATATCTTTTTGACGAAACAGGTGAGCAGAACAAGGCCTTTGACTTCCTTTGTGCGGCAGTCAATTTGTTCCGGATTATCGGTTAAGCTGATGTTTTTAATTGTTGTTCCACGTTTAAGGGTGGTGCCTGCACCTTTGACGTCCAGATCTTTAATCAACGTGACTGTATCGCCGTCTTTTAATTCTGTGCCGTTTGAATCGCGGGTCGGCTCTCTGGTGTTTTCGCCTTCTTCGCTCCAATCATGCGTGCCGACATTGTAATCTGCCTGTGCCTGCGCGAGGGCGTCTTCCTTGGTCATGTGCCATAGTTCAGCGGTTGGCGCTTCCTCTAATGAAGCATGGGCATAGAGAAACCATCCGTCAGAGGCGGGATCAAATTCCAAAACCAAATATTTGATATCACCTGATCCTGTAACTGTTGCTGTGCTTTTACTCATATTACGCCGCCTTACTTGATTTTTGGCTGATCGGCTTGCCGTGAACGGCGGTGTTGTTTTTCAAACGCACTGCGTTGATCTTGATAAAGCCGTCTGCATCTTTTTGATCATAGCCACCTTCAACATCCATTGACGATTGCTCCGGATCGTACAGAGCAATTGGGCTCTTGCGGGCGATCGGGTAGGCCACACCTTTTATCAATTTGATCTGAACGGAGCCTGTATTGGTTTCCTGCGCCTTATCCATGAAGGTCATGAGCAAATCAAATTCGGGGGAGAACCAGAAGCCGTTATAGATCAGCTCTGCCACTTTCAATGACATCTGATCACGGAGCTTCATGACTTCGCGGTCAAGGGTTAAGCCTTCAAGGTCGCGGTGCGCCTTATAAAGGATTTCACCGCCCGGTGTTTCATATACACCGCGGGATTTGATACCAACATAGCGGTTTTCAACCATATCAAGGCGGCCAATACCGTGCTTTGTGCCCAGATCATTTAGATATTCGAACAATTCAACCGCGCCGGAAACCGACTTACCGTCGGTTTGGTTAGTGACCTTCACAGGAATGCCTTGTTCAAAATCAATTGTCAAAATGTCGGCTTCGTCCGGTGATGTGGCCGTACCGTTGGTGCGTGAATACACATCCTCATCTGCTGGGGCATTCGGGTCTTCCAAAACGCCGGCTTCGTGCGAGATGTGTAGCATGTTATCATCTTCGGAGTAGGGTTTTTTGCGTGTGGCGGTTACAGGAATACCGTATTGATCAGCATAGTTCAGCATATCGGCGCGGCCTTCGAAACGCGTAAGGAATTCTTCCATCTTCCATGGGGCGAGCACTTTTATATCGGGCTTTAACGCGTAGTAAGAAAGCTCGAAACGAACCTGATCATTCCCCTTACCTGTTGCGCCGTGGGATACATATTCCGCGCCTTCTTTTTCGGCAATTTCAATTTGGCGTTTCGCGATAATCGGACGCGCCACAGACGTACCGAGCAAATAACGTCCTTCGTAGATGGCTTGTGATTTAACCGCGGCGAAAATGTAATCGCGTACGAATTCTTCTTTTAAGTCTTCAACGTAGACTTTGGCGGCACCAACTTTCAGCGCCTTTTCCTCGGCGGCTTTGAAATCTTCTTCCTGGCCGACATCGGCGATATAGGCGATAACTTCGTATCCTTCCTCGATGAACCATTTTAAAATCACGGAGGTATCCAAACCACCGGAATAGGCGAGAACGATTTTACCTTTTTGATCTTTGGTGCTCATAATTTTTAATCCTTCTTAATGTGGATTTTTTCAATCCATATCTTTTTAATAAACCCTAGTGAGAGTGTTGATAGCACATAGGCCGCGGGCGGCACAAGAGCATGAAACCATGCATAATCAACTTTTAGTAAGTTCAAATAAAACCCGACAATCAGATAGGTCACAACCGTAATAATGCTCCGCCGTGTCAGGGATGTTTCCCACGCCTTATCGGCCTCGACGCGTTTGTTGCGTTCTTGGATGTCCTCGTCCAATTTTTAAAACCCAATCGGTTTGGCCAAACGTACACCCGCATCACTGAGACACCATGCAAGGATGGCCTTTTGCGCGTGCAGGCGGTTTTCCGCCTCATCAAAAATCACACTAGCGTCTGATTTTGCGACATCTTCGCTGACTTCTTCCCATTCATGGATTGGCAGGCAGTGCATGAAAATCGCGTGTGGTTGCGCCAGAGCCTGTCTCTTATACACATCTCCGAGCCCACGAGACGTCTGAGTA
>CAXHFH010000145.1:0-4169 GCA_964015995.1 uncultured Alphaproteobacteria bacterium | reverse complement strand
CTCGGAGATGTGTATAAGAGACAGGGATTGTTCTGGAATGGCTGTTCCCGACCTATGCAGGCGGACGTTTATTTGGCTGGATCGGGTTTTTCCTTTTCGCGGGATCAGTGGCCGTTGCGAAGTGGAGCTTCAAGACATTTAAGGCAAAAGGCACAAGCGTCCCCACCGATGAGCCTGCAACCACGATTGTATCAGACGGGCCGTACCAATATTCTCGCAACCCCATCTATATGGCATTTTTGTTTGGCCTGATCGGCCTGAGCTTCATGGCAGATTCTGTGATGATGTTCTTGATGGTTATTCCGTTATTCTACGCGCTCGCGCTTGGTGTGGTTATCCCCGAGGAAGAATATCTGAGCGATAAATTCGGTGATGAATACGCAGACTATAAGAAAAAAGTACGCCGCTGGATTTAAGTATCACTTTTAATAATCTCTGTTCATGCGTTTACTTATTTTCGTTATCTTAAGCCTTTTTATTTCTGCGCCCTCTTTCGCAGAAAACACCATACATGACGACCAGATAAAAATATGGGCGTATAAAGCCGTTTCCCGTTTATTGACATACCGATACGATGAACTGGAATCTAATTTAGATCAGAATAAATATCTACTCACAGAAAGAGGATGTAAAAAATACCTTTGGATCCTCGACTCTTACGGTTTTGCAGATGATCTAAAAGATCACGGCGAAACGCTCATCGTTGAAGAATTGTGGAAGAATAAAGCATTCCGCTCCGAATTAGACTTAATCACTCTGGAGCGCCTTACGGAAAGAGAAGAAAAGATAAAAGAAACAGAAAATGTAAACCATAAATTCTGGTACGCTGATATCCCCCTCATATTAGTTTTTCAAAAAGGCTTAATCAAAAAAAGATACCGATTTATTGCTTATGTGCAAATTCGTATGGTTAATGATAACCCTGCTACACTTTTAATAGAAAATTGGCTGATCACCCCTTTACGCGGTGTAATTTCACGAAAAGAGTACATCAAATATTCTGACAAAAATTATGATGAATGTGATGATGTAAGTTTCAAAGATATTGAGGATTAATCAAAGTGAAAACAAAGCTTCTGATACTCACCGTTGCTCTATTATCTCTTTCTGCATGTGAAACTACGCGCAACGATCTGGTTGATGTGCTCAACACCTCCGCGCATAAGGCTGGGAAAAGAGTTGGTGGTTGATAGAAACATTGGATTTTATAACTTTAATTTGCTAGCGTAGCTTCATGAGATACTTACTTCTTTTATTAACAGGACTATCCCTTTCCGCCTGCGGTGAAACCGGACGCCTTTTGGGGAATGTCACCATGATCCCTGCGCGGGTTTTAACCGGTAATATGTACACGGATACCGGCATGCAACCTGACCTTATGCTTCCCGAAGAAGCCGCCCCATTACACATGAGCGAATAATTTCCTGACCATTTCGCCCTGTTTCGTGATATAATAGGGAAAATATGGAGGTAAAGGATTTGCCCGTATCAACAACATCATTTCCAACGTTTAACAGCAGTTTCAAAGACGTGCAGAATTTTCTGGTGGGTGAAAACCTTGTCCGCAAGGCCACGCAGTTACGCAATGATCTGGCGTTAATACGTGAGCGTGATACCAACCCCGAAGCCTTCATAGAGCGCACACAATCCAGTACAAATACTCTATTTGAAGAACGTATAGATAAAAGCATTCAAGACATTATTGATATCCGCACGCGTCTTGGCATTACAGAGCCACAAGGCCGCCATACAAAGCCGCTTGAAGACCTGCTTAATCCGTCCAAAGGATCTGTCATAAACAGCTTGCTTTGAAAAACATAAATCATTGAAATTTCTAGAAAAAAAAGCCCTGGCCGTCAGAGGGAGTGTGTGTGGGGGAGAGACAGCCAGGGACGGTGGTTTTATATGCCCCCCAGTCCTTAAAAGCAACCCAAAAAAGGGGCTTATTTTTGTTTTTTTTGCACTAATTTCAAAAGTACATATTTTATGACCTGAGACCTGTCAAAAAGCCATAAAACCCGTTATAAATCATTTGGAAGAAACACAGGAAAATGCCAATGACCCTGACACTTTATAAGTTCGGCCCGCAATGGGGCATACCCGACCCCAGTCCATTTTGTGTAAAGCTTGAAAGCTTTTTAAGGCTCAACGAGATTGAGTTTAAATTTGGCGGTAAAGATGTTCGTAAATCACTGGGCAATGCCCCCAAAAAGAAATTGCCGTTTGTTGTGTTTGAAAATGGTGAATCCATGGGTGATTCCCACATGATTATTCGTCATCTGTGCGAAACCAAAAACATTGATATGAATGCGCATCTGAGTGATGAGCAAAAGGCAACGTCACATGCTTATGCGCGGATGCTGGATGAGGCCACATATTTCGTTGCGCTATATTCTCGGTGGGTAGATGAACCCGGGTTCAGTGTGGTGCGAGATATATTCTTTGCCCCTGTCCCCGCTTTTTTACGCGGGCGCATCAGTGAGAAATTCAGGCAAGGCAAAATCAAAGCCTTATATAGACAAGGCACAGGCCGCCATAGCAGAGAAGATATATACGCCGCAGGTGCACGTGACATGGACGCGCTATCGACCCTACTTGGTGATGATAAGTGGTTCTTTGGATCAGATAAGCCTACATTACTTGATATCTGGGCGCATGCCTTTGTCATTCAGGTTATTGCACCGCCGATTGATACGCCGCTGAAGGAACATACGCTATTTTTAAAAAATCTGTGTGATCACGCCAATCGGTTTCAGGAAAAAGTCTACGGCACATGATAACTCTCTGTGAAGCAGCGTTAGATGTTTTGGAATGCGGCGATGCCATTCAAAAGGCACAAAAGAGCCGCGCCCATGCGCAGGTCTGGCGTGATGGCGCCATCCCGAACATTGGCACCGCACCGAACATAAAAAGCCGCCCCGCAAGGCCGAAAAAACCCGAACTGCGCCCCGCCAGAGAAATGCCCAAACGCCGCAAGGCCGGTACGGATGCCTCTAAGGTTGCCCTCCTCCATGCGATTGCCCATATCGAACTGAATGCCATTGATTTGGCGTGGGATATTATGGCGCGTTTTTCAAAATATTCTGATGAGCATACAAAGGATGGCTTTTCCATCCCGCGTGCGTTTTTTGATGATTGGGTCAAGGTCGCGGATGATGAGGCCAAACACTTCCTGATGCTCGAAGATCGGCTCAATGATTTTGATGCCACCTATGGTGATTTGCCCGCGCATGATGGCCTATGGGAAGCAAGCGAGCGCACCGCCGAAGACTTCGCCGCACGTCTGGCCATTGTGCCCATGGTTTTAGAAGCGCGCGGTCTTGACGTCACGCCCAATATGATCGCGATGATGAACAAACAAGGCGATGATAAAACCGCCGCCATGTTAAAAATTATTCATGATGATGAGATCACGCATGTACGCGCAGGCACAGTGTGGTTTGAACATTGGTGCGCCTACCATAACCACGATATAGAAGAATATTGGCAACGTCTGGTCAAAGAGTATTTCAGCGGAAAACTAAAGCCGCCCTTTAATCATCCATCCCGTGAAGATGCGGGCATGATCCGTGATTGGTATGAACCGCTCGCGGACATTGATTTTTCTGCGGAAGACAAATCTGCATCCTAAAATACTTGCGCTCAACGCATTTGACTGGTTAGATAACACCCATGGATATAGATAAAAAAGCAGACCTGCACACCAACGAGCTTCAGGATGATGGCTCTTTGGATCGAATTGATGATCAACGATTTACCCGCGAGTTGGACCGCCTGATTAAAGAATCAGAAGAAATGCGTCTAAACCGCATGAAACAACACCGCACACGCGGCTTTGTCTCGATGAACCTTAGTATTCTGTCCATCATGATTGGTATTGGGGCCTTTGGCTGGTTCTTCCTGATGCAGGCACAGCTTGGCTTAGGGTGTTTGTTTTTGGTCATTTCCATTATCCCATCAATTTTCCTGCACTTCTGGTCGGGCGGCCCGCTCAAGACATATGCGCGGGAACATAAAACCGTCTTTATGCCAAAGCTGGCAAAAGCCTTGAACGGTTTGAGCTATCACCAAAATCGCGGCGTCAGTGCGAAGACAATCGAAAAACTCGCCGTTGTGCCTGCGCATGACGTGTACGAAGCCGAAGATTGCTTTATGGGCTCTTATAAAGG
>CAXHFH010000144.1:0-4228 GCA_964015995.1 uncultured Alphaproteobacteria bacterium | reverse complement strand
ATAAGAGACAGATCAAGCACAGTTTCGTTTTGTTGCTCAACGGCTTCAACGTAAGCTGGCGCAACTTCTTCATCAGTACCCGGTACGGACGTAACTTGAGCCCCACCAGGAACGATTGAGATTGTTTCTTCTTCTTCACCGCCACTAAAAGTAACAGCAACAAAACCAATAAGAGCAAGCGCACCAACAACAATACCAATTTTAGCAACAGGGCTTTGTCTTATCGTTTCGCCTAGGCCAGATTTTTGAGTAAATTCATCAAAACCATCGTCAGCACCGATTATTTCTTCATCGAGATCATCATTCATCTAATAAGCCCTCACGCGCAGTAAGACGGGCACGCACCATACGCCCCCGGTCAGAAAGTAAAATTACAGGTGTTTCTTCCAAGGCGTATATCTTTGTGCCATCGGCGGAAGTCACCGAACTATCCCAGCCTGGAGACAATAAAGTCAGAGGCGTTCTTACATATGTTAGGCCATTATAAATATACGCAGTTGTGCGCCCATCAACACCAGCCACATCTAATAGCTCAGCATCACTTGGCACAACGCCACTCAAGGCGATCGACATATCAGGATCACCTGATGTTAGTGTCACACCCGGATCAATAAGAGGCGTGCTTGCGCCAGGCCCTTTTTTGGGCACAACCGCATCAAGACGATAATGCACAACATCTCTGTTTGTCTCAAATGTCAAAATTACCGGTGCATTCAAACCCATTAAACGCATGGAAAGGTTACCGTGCGCAAACTTCGTATCAGGAGATATTCTAAAAATATGTGTCACTTCATGAACATCGGATTCTTGAATTTGAAAATCGCCAACCCAACTAATATCTTCAATCGGCCATGGGGCACCAGAGGAATCCAGCATACTTATTGTTGTGACATAGCCATAAGCCAATTTCACAACAAGAGGCGCAACACCCGGATCAAGTGAAACATTCTGCACAACAGACTCAGGGCGCGGGTAAGGATGGACAGGTAACTGTGTAGATTCGACTGTTCTGTCGAAATGCTCAAGAAGGGTTCTAATCTCATCCGGCTTAAGCGGCAAAAGCGTCTTCAACGCTTGATCGAACGCTTCTTTACGGAAGGAGTCTTCCAGCTCTTCGGTTGATTTTTCGAACTCAAATTCTTCGTCATCGAAACCAAAGGTATCTTCAGCCGCGTCACTGCCGGGCAAAGCATCCATTTCGGATAACTCGCTATCCATCATTTCAGATTGAGCATGTAAGGGGTTTGGCGCGACCATTACGGCGGCGCAACCCAGAACGAGCCCTAGACCCAAAATTCTGCCATTGAGAATTGAATAAATTTCTTGTGAAAAGTTTTTGTAATGCATGAATCTTCTAACCCAGATACTCTAAAAACGTTATAAACGATACATCGATTTTTTATAATTGTCACGCATTATCAACATAATAGCGAAAAAAAGTTACCTTTTTTATTAACGCGCCATAGCGATCCATTGCTCTATCCCAACGCCATTGGCGCTTTCAAGGCGTGGCACCCGAACAATGATTACCGTTACAAGCAGTCCTGTATTAGATGTTTTCGCGCCAGATCGGTACGTTAATACGATCGGAATTTCAACAACCCACTGATATCGACCGGCAACTAACCCCTCCGATTGGAGTATCGGCGCACCCTTTGGGGCGGCGGTAATGATCTGTTGGTTCACCTCGACCATTTCAATGATACGAGACCTTTGTAGTGCCTGCGTGAAACTTTCCCATCCACGTTTCGTGAAGTTACGGGAAGATTCCTGTAGTCGGCGCCTGTAATCATTGAAGCCGAAGGTCATTACCTCGGTGGTTGCTTGCGCAACCCAAGACATAAGTGCGGGCGTGCTCAGGTTTGGCTGACTGAGTGGCACCATCGGGATTAGTCGACCATCTTCTGTGGTTGCAAAATAGAAGTGCTGCGGCTGGTTAACTTTGACGATATAATACATCGCGCCCACGAGACCCAATATAACGGCACTTTGTATCAGTGTCATTTTAAGGAGGCTTCTGTACCCGTCACGATAAAACTCATTGCGAATGACGACCGTACCAAGACCAGAGGTGACCTCTTTGTCCATTTTAATCTCAGGGCCTTTTTTCTCGTCTTTATCTTTTTTCTTTAACATGTGTCTTATATAACCTGTGCGCTAGCTTTGAATTTTTGTGTTTTTTAATTTAAGTACTCTGTAAATACATCAATACAGAATGCATTGTGTCGTAAAAATAACTTTCATACAATATTTGAATAGAGATTATTTTCTAATTTTTCGTAAATATTCGGTGCTTTTTACTTTATGACTATGATAAGGTGTTTAATACGCGTGCGGAAATAGCGGCCTCATATTTGAAAATAATTGAAAGTTTTTTCAAAATAGTGCAGCATGAAAAAAGACATTTTATCGACCAAGAGTTTTTAATGATTAAAGCAGACATTGCGAAAGATACTATATTATTTCCAAGAGTTCTCTTGAGAGCTTTTGTGCTCGCCTTGCTTCTTCTTACAGTATCAGTTTTATTTATCCCGCAGCCTGTGCAGGCATGCTGTTTTTCCTGTGCGCAGAGTGATTGTGATCAGGCGGTTGACTTTATTACGCAGGCCCACGATGACTTGCGCCAAAATACACAAGATGAGTTTGATGATGATCTTGAGGCTTTTGAAAACTGGCTTATCGAAGTTATGTTGGAGAATGAATTCGTGCCTGCGATGGCGGATATGGCAACGCAAATGGGAGCCGTTGCGATGCAGTACACGCAGATTGTCGGTTCTTTTTTAGATGCGCAGCTTCAGATGGATACGCAAAGAGTGCTTCGGAAGCTTCAGTTTGAGGCGCACAAAGATTACCACCCCAGTGAAACGTTTTGTCATTTCGGTACAAATGTAAGAAGTTTGGCGGCAACGGAAACAAAGGGGCGTTTTAATGCGTTGGCTTTGGCCAATCAGTCTTTGGCGCGTCAGCTTGGTAATGTCAATCAGGCGGGTAATACAAATCAGACGGGGGATTATCAGGCGCGCTGGGATCAGTTCGTGGACACTTATTGTGACCCGCTTGATAATAACTTTCAGGATTATGCGATATTTATCGGGCCATTGAGCCGCCCATTAACAGATCTGGGTGGTTATCCGCGTACTGGTTTGATTCTTGCGTGTGATCATGATGGTTCTGGCACGGGATCAGACGTTGGTGCGGAGGATCACAATAGATATAATAGGGATATTGATTATACGCGCTTGATCGATGTGCCGAGAACAATTAACGTGGACCTTACAAATACGACGATGAACGTAACAACATTGCCCGTTGCGCCGTTGTACACAGGGCCTATTTTCCAGCCTGGAGAAGAAGAGGATATTCTCGCGCTTTCCAAAAACCTTTACGGTCATCGTGTTCTTTCCAGAAGCCTCTCGAATGCAGTTTTGGATGGTGAGACAGCGCAAAGATTGTATCTTGCTCTGCGTAGTGTTGCGGCAAAAAGAGGGGTGGCGCAAGCAAGTTTTAATGCGATTGTCGCGCTTAAATCCTCTGGTACGACGGAAACTATGACCGGCGCTAGTGCTAAGCCAACAGTTGATCCGTTAGTGACGCCGGTTGTTTTGGATACAAAGCAAACTCGACGTTTTTTGGGTGCTATTATGGCGCAGCTCTTACCTGCTGATCCCGCTATCACGGGTGGGAATATATTTGACTTAATAGGTCATAGTCCAAGCTATTATTCGCAATTAGAGATTCTTGCAAAACGTCTTTATCAGAATCCTGATTTTTATGCGCAATTATATGATTCGCCTGCAAACGTTAGCCGTAAGAAGGTGGCGATGAAGGCGATTGAGTTGATGGTTGATCGTGAAATTTATGAAAGTCAGATTAGACGTGAAATGAGTATTTCTGTTCTTCTGGCGAGTAAATTGAGGGCGACTCACAGAGAGGCGATCCGTGGTATATCTTCAGCTCAGGGAAGAGATTAAAGTTATATAAAAGGTGTTTTGACGGTATGTTTGTCAAAAGTGGAAAAAATATTAAAAAGCAAGGTTTCCTAAAAAGATTTAGGGGGCTTATTGCTGTTGTTGCTGTTGTGTCGATTTTGTCTGGCGCCATATTAACAACGCGAGAAAAGCCTGCAGATGCATTTAGTTTCTGTACGCCATGTATCCTATGTATCCCCGGTGACACAATCATTACGATTTTTATCCTAATTACTTTTTATCGCTCTATATTAATTATA
>CAXHFH010000143.1:0-4335 GCA_964015995.1 uncultured Alphaproteobacteria bacterium | reverse complement strand
AACTGATCGGCTGCGGCTTGTGCCTGTGCTGCAACTTGTGCGTCAGCAGTAGCTTGTGCAGATGCGTTCGCTTCTGCTGTTACCGCGGCGGCTTCTGCATTCGCTGCGTTGGCTTCTGCTGTTTGGGCTGCTGCCTCATTATTCGCAGCGGTTGTTTCTGCAGCTTGAGCATTAGCGGTAGTCTGCTGTGCTGCTACATAATCTAACTGTGCCTGATCAGCGGCTGCGCGTGCATCGACGGCTGCTTGTTGTAGAGCAGGGTCTAATGGGTTAGCTGCTGCGTCTGCTTCTGCTTGCGTTGCTGCTGCATCGGCGTTTGCTGCATTTGTTTGTGACGCTGTTTCTGCTGCCTGTGCTTGTGCCGCAGCAGTTTGCGCATTAGACAAATCTGTTTGTGCTTGAATTGTCGCTTGTTGAGCTGCTGCAAGATCTGCTTGTGCTTGCGCTAAATCTTGTGCCGCTTGCTGAGCTTGTTGCTGAGATGCGGAAGCCGTCGCCGCCTCAGCATCAGCTTGATTTTGCGCGGTGTTCGCAGCTTGTTGAGCGGCCGCTGAAGCTGCAGCCGCTTGGTCTGCAATGTCTTGCGTGTCTGCTGCCGCTTGAGCAGAATTGTTCGCAGCGTCTTGCGACATCTGAACAAAATCTAAAGCATTAATGTTTCCTGTAATCAGTGCTTTGCTTTGACTTTCAGTCGTTAAGCTGACTGTTTTTACAAGAGATTCTTGCATCGCCTTTTTATTGATAAGTGATGGATTTTTGCCTTGTGATTTCGCCTGTGCCGCTTGTAAAGCCTGTTGCATGATGAATGCTTGTTGTGTCATTGGCTTCTTTTTAGATTTTTTGTTATTGCGCTCAGCAAAGTTCGAATCCTTCATGCCTTTAAGAAGTCTTTTCTTATCGGCCTTGCTGTAAGATTTGCTACTTTTAGAATGCTTACCTGCACGTGCTTGTGCATCTTTTGTAGCTTGATCTAAAATATCGCCTATATTGCCCATATCTATGCCACTTGGGCCAGGTGTGCTGTTACTACCGGCTAGAATTAGGTATGGAGAGCGTTGCATGTGTAAGGCACCGCTTTTCTCAGGAAGAGCGTGAGGGCCGCTACTGCCTTTTATCTGTTTTTTGATTTCTTCGTGAGCAGGTTCAATTTGCTCGATTGTGTCTTCAGGCGCAAATGTCTCTTCAATGGCTTCACCAGCTTGTTCAATTGTTTCACCAACAACTGCACCAGCATCGTCCATTTTGGATTTGATTGGCTCCATCGCAGCTTTCGCTGAATCTTTCATTTCGTCGGCTTTTTCTTTAGCGGCTTCCGTGGAGGCTTCGATTGTATTGCTAACATTCTCTATGGCTTTATCGTATCCGATGCCGATGCTGCTGACGCCTGCTGCGGGGGTTATGTCTGCCACACTGCTTCCGTCAGGAGAGGTGGACACATTATTATATATAGCGAATATTGCGACAACGCCTGCGGCAAGAACTGTCGTTGAATACACTACCGATTTTGTAAAGTTGCTCATTTTTGTAGCCTCTCCTACTTTTTGACATAAACCCGAAATAAACTGGGACACAATAATAATGCACTATAAGGTCAAAGGATGTCAAATAAAGCGCATTTTATTTTATTTTTACGTAAAATCAATATTTGTGTTTTAATGGTATCTATCTGATATAGTTATATTTTTGTGCCCTGGTGGATGCAGGCTATACCAAGGGACAAGTTTGTGTATTTGGCACGCTTGAACCCCGCGTCAGTGATTCGCCTTAAAAGCTTCTTTTGTTTTGGGAATTTCCTAATGCTTTCAACGAGATACTGGTAACTCTCACGGTCATTTGTGATGCGTTCACCCAGTTTAGGGATAACGTTGTACGAATAAATGTCATACGCTTTCGCAAGTGGTTTGGGGCTGACATGACTAAACTCAAGGCAAAAGAAGCGTCCACCGGGCCTTAAAACGCGGTATGCTTCGGCTAGTGCTGTGTCTATATGTGTGACATTGCGTAGACCAAATGCGATTGTGTAGACATCAATGGAGTTGTCTTCTAGCGGAATCGATTCGGCATTGCCTGTTACCCAGTTAAAATCATTGGTCCATCCTTTATCAATCGCGCGGTTTCTGCCGACTGACAGCATGTTATCATTGAGGTCACAGAGCGTGATATTAGCTCCGCTTCCTATTTTTTTACGAATACGAAAGGCGATATCACCCGTACCGCCGGCAACATCTAAATAATCAGCGGGGCGTCCGGCAATCTTTGCGCGGGGACGTATCATACGGATAAACTGATCTTTCCACAGGCGATGTATGCCGATGCTCATAAAGTCATTCATCACATCATATTGGTCGGCAACGCTATCGAAAACACCAATCACACCCTCGGTTTTTTCTTCCGGTGTGACCTCTTTTTCGCCAAACCATGATTTTTCAGGATTTTGCATGCTGTTTTTCCTTTCAAACAGTGCTAGTAATTAGCACATGAAACTCGTAAAAGCCATGGCTACTGTCGCAGGAATGACAGGTTTATCGCGGATCGCCGGATTTGCACGCGATATCCTGACAGCGGCTTATTTGGGGGCGGGGCCTGTGGCTGATGCGTTCTTCGTTGCGCTGAAATTACCTAATTTTTTCAGACGAGTAACAGCAGAAGGGGCCTTTAGCATTGTTTTTGTGCCCATGTATTCCAAAACGCGGGAAATCGAAACGCAGGAAACAGCCGATCAGTTTGCCAGTAATGCGTTCATGGTTATGTTGAGTGTTCTCTCGGTGTTCACAGTCATTGCGCTTACATTGATGCCATTCATTATCAGTGCAATCGCGCCAGGCTTCATAGGTGACCCGATGCGCGCCGATCTGGCGGTTGAGTTGTCACGCATAACATTTCCTTATTTATTACTGATATCATTAACGGCTCTTTTGGGCGGCGTGCTTAACGCAGTGGATCGGTTTGCGCCTTTCGCCTTCGCGCCAGTGCTGTTTAATCTGTCACTTATCGTATCGTTATTGTTGAGTGCGCATTTTGAAACGGCAGGCCATGCAATGTCATATGGTTTGCTCGCAGCAGGTGTTTTCCAGTTTTTATTCTTATGGATATGTGCAAAACGGGCCGGAATTCAAATAAAAATGGCCCGACCTAAAATCAATGCCGATATTAAGAAGGTGTTTCGTTTGATGGGGCCTGCGGTGATTGGGGCAGGGGTTGTTCATATCAACTTATTTGCTGACATTATATTGGCATCCTTTTTGGCGGAAGGTTCTATTTCTTACCTTTATTATGCGGATCGTTTAAATCAACTGCCTTTGGGAATTGTTGGGATAGCGGTGGGAACAGCTTTGTTGCCGATGTTGTCACGCGCGATGATTAAGGAAGATAAAAGTCATGCACAGAATTTGTTTAATCGTTCTCTTGAATATTGTCTGCTTTTGGCGTTACCTGCTGCCGTGGCGCTTGCCGTAATGCCGTTGACGTTGATAACTGTTTTGTTCGAACGCGGAGCTTTTGATGCAGCGGATAGCTTGATGACATCACAAGTGTTAATGGCCTATGCGATAGGGTTGCCTGCCTATATCGCGATTAAGGTGTTTTCAACGGCGCACTGGGCGCGTGAGGACACCACGACGCCTGTACGTATATCAATCGTTGCGACTTTACTGAATATAGTCGGTAGCATAATCTTAATTCAATATATCGGCGTAGTCGGCATCGCTCTCTCAACGGGGCTAACAGGTTGGCTACAGTTTTATTTGCACGTACGCGCGTTGAAAGATCACCCATCTGCGCAGTTTGATCAAAAATTCATACGCAATATGCCGAAAATTATCCTCTCATCTTGCATCATGGGTGTTGGGGTGTATAGTCTCAGCGTTCTTTTGAAAGATGCCTTGTTTGATGGCACAACATTGGTTCAAATAGGCGCGCTGATGACGATCGTATTTTTAGGCGCGGCTTTATACGGTACGTTTATTTTAATAACAGGTGCAATAAGTACCAAAGATTTAAAAACGTACGTGTTTAAAAAGAAATAAGAAGGTATTGAAATGAATAGAATTTTATCCGGCATGCAGCCCACAAGTCAGCTCCATCTAGGCAATTATCTTGGTGCGCTTAAAAACTGGGTGTCGTTTCAGGAAAAACCGGATTTTGAATGCCTTTATTGTGTTGTTGATCTTCACGCCATTACTGCGGATTACGATCACAAACAGCTTGCGAATGCGACGCGCGAAATTGCCGCTGCTTATATCGCGGCGGGGATTGATCCGAAAAAATCGACATTATTTGCGCAATCTCATGTGCCGGAGCATTCACAGTTAATGTGGTTGCTCGCCACGATGGCAC
>CAXHFH010000142.1:0-4384 GCA_964015995.1 uncultured Alphaproteobacteria bacterium | reverse complement strand
TAGATTACTCTCATCTACTGTCTTGAACTTATTCTCTATCGATGGACCATCATCCTTAACATTAACAGTGATAACAGCGTTTTCTACATCATCATCACTATCGGTTGCTTTAACACCGAATTCCAAAGGCAAAGAATCGTCATGATCACCAGTATCAGGGTGATCAAGAGTTCCTTCTAATGTGAAGGTGTAGTCACCATCTGATTCGATAACCAACGTAAACACCGTTTCGCCGCCGGCAGATCCTGTGTATGTGTCTGTGTCCGCATCGAATTCGACAGTAACGGGATCACCGCCTGATGTAATATCACCAATAAAGAATGTGCCATTGCCTTCGATTGTGCCCGGATTGTCATCACCGAAGTCGGCCACAACATTGCCGGATACAGCAACTGTAGGATCCAAATCAGTTTCATCAATCGTAACTTCGTCATCTTCTACTTCAGGCGTATCATCTTTTTCAATGCTTAGCTTAATTGTATCAAACGCACTTGCGCGGTTGTCCGTAAGATCATTTTCAAAACCATTTGTGTTTTGTTCGAATGCAACGGATTCAACAGTTAATTCAAAATCACCTGTTACGCCGTCCGGTACAATAATGCCAAGATCAACGAGATCAGCAGGCTCTAACAACCAAACATTATCAACCGGGTCAAATGTTCCCGCAGTTAACGATGTACCATCAGGCAAGCCAGAAATTTTAATGACTTCGATAATCTCAGAACCATCTACGTCATTCACCGATGTATTGATAACCAATGGAATTGTCGTACCTTCTTCACCAGATGCGCCATCAGCATCCAGATCAGGTGCATCAGCAACAGCATCAACAAGCACATTAAATGTATCAGGGCCGGAATCAGCACTCATACCAGTATCAGGATCAGTGGCTGTGGCAGTCGCGGTCAAACCAGTTAGGTCAATATCACTATCCGCAGGTGGTGTGAACGTCATAAGCGTGTCCAAGCTCTCACCCGGCGCAAGCGTCACTGTCCATGTACCAGCCACATCATCATAAACACCTATCGGCGCATCAAAACCCCAACTTGGGTCAATACCTTCGACAACAACTGTCAAAAATTCACCCGCAGCAGGGTTTTCGCCAAGCTCGGCTATAATTTGAACATCAACAGTGCCGTCTTCTTTAACAATAACATCATCAACGCCGTTATTAACGCCAACCTCAGGTGGGTTAATCACTGGCTTCCATGTCAGTGTAAACACGTCCGATGCCTGATTTGTATTATCTGTTGTGTCAACTTCACCGTCTGTTGGCCCATCTTCAGTAAATACCGTAGCCGTCAAATCAATAGAGCCTGAGAAATTTGGATCATTCGGCGTGATTGTCAAATCCGCCAGCTCTTCCGGTGTCAGATCATAAATACCAGAGCCAGGGAATGTTTCCGTGCCCGCAGAAAGCGTAAAGCCATCCGGAACACCTGAAATTTGGTATCCAGTAATTGTTTCAGAGCCATCGTCCGAACCAACACCATTGTTAACCTCTTCACCTGTTAAAGCGGTTAGATCGATATCAAGTGACTCACCCTCAAGACCGGAATCGTCTTCGGCGTCAACATCGGGTTTATCAGCCACAGCGTCAACAATAATACCAAAATCATCCGGCGTCGCGTCCGCAGTTGTATCCGTAGCAGGCTCATAAGCACTTGCCGTTGCCTGAAGGCCCGAGAGATCAATATCGCTATCAGCAGGCGGTGTGAATGTCAGTAATGTGTCCAAGTTCTCACCCGGCGCAAGCGTCACAGTCCATGTACCAGCACCTGAATCATAATCACCAATTGGCGCATCAAAGCCCCAGCTTGGGTCAATACCTGTCACAGTTACCGTGAGGATTTCGCCCCCTGAACCCGCAGGATCAAGCTCGGCTGTGATTGGCACATCAACAGTGCCGTCTTCTTTAACGATCACATCATCAACACCATTATTCACTTCCAACTCTGGCGGATTCGCCTCTGGCTTCCATGTCAATGTAAACGTGTCTGTTTCAGTATTCGTGTTATCTGTATCGTCAAACTCACCATCAACCGGATTCTCAGTTGTGAAAATCGTCACAGTAAGATCAATATCGCCTGTAAAATCTGTCGGAGGTGTTATTTCCAAGCCAGAAAGTTCGGTCGGAGTAAATTCCCAAACGCCGCCACCAAGATCAGTTCCTTGATTAAATGTGAACCCATCAGGCACATCTGAAATTTGATATTTAACAACCGTTTCAGAACCATCTGTGTCTCCAGCAGAACCGGTGATATCAACATCAAGTGGTGTGTTTTCTGCACCCGCATTATTCAATCCGTCAACGTCTGCATCATCAGCAACAGCATCAACGATGACATCAATTTCTTCAGAAGCCGATGATGTGTCACCATTGCCTGTTTCTGTTGATGTTGCCGTTACTGTGATACCTGTTAAATCAACGTCACTATCTGCTGGTGGCGTCAATGTAAAGCCGTCCGTGTAATCATCGCCCGCAGCAACCGTTATCTCATAGGTGTTTGGTCCGGTTTGAACCCAGCCTGCGCCTGTTAAGTCCCAATCATCTGGAATACCATCGACCGTAATTGTTAAGAACTCAGAACCATCTGTGTCCGTTAATTGCGCATCAACAGGCACAAACACAGATCCGTCTTCTTTAACTTGTGCATCTTCAACCTTCAAGATCGGTTCATCTGCAACAGGATTCCATGTCAATGTGAAAGAATCGGTGTCTTGATTGTCATTATTAGTTGTATCAAACTCACCGTCCGTAACAGGGTTTTCAGTTGTGAAAACAGTGGCTTCCAAATTGATCGAACCCGAAAAATTTGGATCATTCGGTGTTACCGTCAAACCGGCAAGCTCACCTGCAGTCAAAATGTAAACACCAGAACCAGGAGATGTTTCTGTACCCGCAGAAAGTGTAAATCCGGCCGGAACGCCAGAAATTTCATAATTCACAATACTTTCAGAACCATCATCTAATCCAACGCCGTTATTCACTTCTTCACCTGTAAGCGCAGAAATATCAACAGCAAGAGCCACACCCTCATCACCCGCATTGTCAAGTGCATCAACTTCAGGGGCGTCCGCAACCGCATCAACAATAATACTGAATGACTGACCATCTGAACCAGATTGACCTGTTGTATTGTCAACCTCATCCACTGAGAACGAAAGATCAAGCGCGTCCACGTCACTATCTAATGGTGGCGTAAACACGGGACCACCTTCGAATGTCGATCCGGCAGGTAAAGTAATCGTCCACGTTCCAGCAGCGGAGTCAAACTCACCGTTACCAACAAAATTATCAAAAGCATCAAACGCCGCGTCAGACACAACCCATCCATCAGGAATGTCGGAGATTGTGATTGTTAACTCACCATTTGAAGAATCAGGCGCAGCAAAAGATATAACCGTCACATCACCATCTTCAGAAACCTGATAGTTTCCAATTTGGAATTCAGGATTCAATGGCGGTAAAGAAATTGAGCCTGAATCTTGTGCAATAAACTGCTCATCAATACGAGGATCAAAACCGTACTGAAGTTGTGTCGGATTAATTGGGCCAACATCTTCGATTCTAATAATACCCTGCGCATCAAAGCTACTTTGAAAACCATATCCACGTACAGCAGAACCACCAGCTTGACCAGTGTCTCCACCGGCTTCAGGCTCAATACCAGAAAGTTTTTGGGCGGTTGTTGAGGAGACATTCTCGCCTGTATCATTCTGGTCATCACCTGCAGCAGGCTCAATCTTTACGGCCTGCTGTGCGTCATCTGTAATTGACTGTAATTCTTGAAATTCAGGCAATACAGTGTCGCCGTCATTCTCATTAAACTGTATTTGTACATACTGCTCACCCTCAATGGCTTCAGCGCCATTCCCCTGAGCATCGACATCAGCCTGGTCCAAAACAATATCTTCTGCCAGAGATGCCAACACCAAATTCTGACTAAGTGCATCTGAAGAAATTTCGCAAACCTCCTCGGATAAAGGCGCATTGTCATTGTGCTCATAAGTGCTTTTAGTACCCTGCTCACCCGCGTCAAAAGCTGGATTGGTCATGTAGAAATCTCCTCAGTATATACGTAACAAAATCAAGACGTGCGTCTGCACCCCAAATACAAATGTTAATAATTTATTAATAATTCGGCTTGTTGTAGCAGGATTCCTTGCGTTAAGTCAAAAAAATTATGACAACAGATTAAAAAAAAACATGAATAAAAAAAGAAGCTTAGGAGAGAGATTTAATGTTTTTTATGGAAAAATTGCTACAGACTGCGTACAGCCTATTTTATTAGCTTTTCCTGATGCTTTTAATGCGCCTGATATTTATAATTTTGCGGCACTAAAAACGGTTCATTTTTAATAAAAAAAAGGAGCCCAAGAT
>CAXHFH010000141.1:0-4446 GCA_964015995.1 uncultured Alphaproteobacteria bacterium | reverse complement strand
ACATAATGACGTAGGCAATGCCGAACATCTGCGCCGCCCAAGTGAAGGCCATCAAATAGCCAAAGGTCGGGCGCATCCGCCGTACATATTTATCGTCCGAAGCGACCTCCGCCCGTAGGGATTGGTTGATCTCCGAGAGGGTTTCCTGATAATTCTCCATCTCCATCGTCGCCATTTTTTCGGTGTGTCGATTGGCTTCGGCGAGCTGTTCAGGGCTGATTCCGCCGTTTTTCAGGGCTTCGTCAACTTTTTCCAACGCCTTGGACGCCGCCTTCGTGGTGGGGTTGTCAATTTCGCCGAGCACACTGCCGACAACCGCCACCAACACGGGCAACCCAATTTTAGATAATAATCCGGATAGCATGATCTGTTCTCCCTATTCCACCAACGTATAAAAAATGTGATTGCCGATTGTGACGGTCGGTGTTTGCCCATGCACCCAATAAGGCTTTATGTGGTCGGCGTGGTAATGGGTCGCGCCGAGGGTTAAATCATCGAGCCCGCCGACAACGGCGCGCCGCGCAATCCGCAAACAGGTCGCGAAATAGAGGTTATCCTCTCCCACCGCCTGTAATTTACGGAAATTCGGATCAGAGCGATTCCAGCAGGAAAATTGATACGGCTTCTGGCAGACCTGAATGATGTTATTCCCCCACCAGAATTTGCCTTTTTCCTCCGCCACTTTCACACGGTTCAGCACGACATTCGCCACAGCCTGAAGCCCCGCGCTGCCCTGCCCGCGTGCCTCACCCCATAATGTGCGCGCAAGTACGTCGACAGTGATTTCATCATAGAAATGCTGCATGGATTTTGAATTTGACGCAGCGTTTTTATCCTGACCACCACAAATGGCGGTCAGCTTTGGTTTATCAGTCATACTATTCTCCTTATTTTTTATTCGATGACGCTTTGAGGCTCGCCGTTTTCAGGGCGGTCGCGTCCAGTTTTGATTCAATACGCAGTAAATGCTCCACCAAGCGCGACTCCAGAAGGCGTAAATCATTCTGGGAAGCATAGGTTTTGGCGACCTCAAGCTTGAAGCCGTGTAAAGCTTCGCGCAGTTGATCGCTCCTTCGATCCAGTGTTAATTGCAGCTCATCAATCGCCTTATCGGTTTCGCCGCGCACCCGCCAGATCATCCAGAGCAAGCCCGCCATCGCGGGCAAATCAACCACCGTGATCCACCAGAGCAGATCTTTTGAAATTTCTGTCATTTTTTAAATCCTTATGGAATAGTTGTGGGATGGGAGCACAAAATAAAAAATATCGCCTAACATCTTTTGTACACTTACTTGCAGTACCACTGACATTTTTGGTGTATAGCTTGCTATACTCTGAGCTCAATCAATCTTTATTACCTGTCTCTTTTTTCACTTATTATGTCGCATTGATTTGTTTGCCAAATATCGGCTTATTCATGCTTTTTCTATTCTTTTTTGCTGTATTAGTGGGAGCAATTCATCTGTGTTTAAGAACCAAAATGTTCTACATTTTTGCCCACATCACGATGATTATCGTTGTTTACATACCACTCATGTCTCTGTGGTTATTCCCGCCAACGGCAGAAACCTGTAATATTGCGATGCCATGATGGAAAAAAAGCAGCACAAACCATCATTATTCATACATTTCTTCGTTGCTTACATGTTAATAGTATTGAACAACTATTTTCACAACGGCATTGATATATACCATGCTTTCAGTGGCGTGCCGGTGCTTTTCATTATGGCTCTTTTATGTTCTCCGCTGCCTATCATCCTCTGGGGAATAAACCTTTTTCTAACGATCGTTTTCTTCAGTGTGTACCTGTATCGAAAAACTTATTTACTCTTTCTGATCACGCATTTTAGTTTGGCATTAACCCTATATGCGCCGCTGATAGCAGTGAAAGCATTTTCCACTTTATATTGCCTGTAATCAAACATCAAAGTCACTCTTAGCGCTGTGTGAGCCTGCGCCGTGCATCCAGCTATAGCCGCCCTTACCGTGCAGCCGTTCCAATCGATCGGGCTGGAGCGAGAGCGCCCCAGCCACCGCATCCAACCCGTCATCATGTGACGCGCCAGAGCGTGTATCCGGTCTCCATTCGCGCATTTCCATCAAAAACGGTGTATCGCATACGCTTTTATGGATATAGAGCCGCTGCGCCGCCATCAGTGCATCAAACCCCTCAATAATCCGCACCGCCTTTGCGCGGGTTGAGTTACGCTCATTCACGCGGGTTGGCGTTTGTGCGCGGGTCAGCTCATTACGCAAAATATTGGGTAAAAACCGCCCGATGCCGTTGGTTTCCACCGACACGGCGGGCAGATAATGATCTTTCGCGATCTGCGCGATAATCCGCGCTTGCTGCGTCGCTTCGTCGGTTTCATCAGCCTCGTTCACACGGATATAAGCCAGATGATGGAGGTAATAATTCCCGCCCTCATCCGCGAAGACAACCGCGCACACGCTGTTATCGCCTGTGCCACGCCCAAAGGCGGGATCCCACCAACAGCTCGCCCCGACCATTTTCATCTGCCCGATATAGAGCGCCTTGACCATGCGGTCATATTCCAGCGGCGCGTCATAAACATGCAGCAAATCGGGATCAAGCCGCCCTTGCATGATATTCACGGGTTTCAGCATCATCTGGCTATCGAATTTGTTCGGCCCGTTTGTGCGTTTCATATGATGCACATCTTCGACGGTGTAACGCTCCGGCCATGCGATATCACCTGCTTCACTGAGAAGCGGCAAGGATAAGCGTTTAAACCGATCCAGAAACGGGAATTGCTCCCCAATTTCGCTGCGCGCGACATCGGCATAGATCGAGTAATAATGATGCGGCGTGCCGACATAAAGCTGCGTCCCGCCGGAAACGAGGACAAAATTAATCTCGCTTAAACGCTCACGCAAATCTTCGCGCTTATCCGCACTATCGCAGGTATTAGGCACTTCCACATCATCACAAATCACGATATCGGCGCGGCTGCCCGTGATGTTGGATGTCACGCCCTTGGCCATCATGGTCGGATCACGGAGCTCTAACGCGCGGCGCACCGTGAACCTGTCCGATGCCCATTGATCGGCGCGCTCAGGTTTCAGGCGCGGCGTTAAAGGGTGGCTCTCGATGATACGCTTTACATTACGCACCATTTTCTTCGCGAGCGTAAAATCCGCCGCCAGAACCAAAATGCGAATATCAGAATTGCGATAAATCAGCCACGCCGCGAACAGGCCGACGATGCTGCTCTTCCCCGCGCTACGAAACGCCATGAGCAGAAGGCGCGTATCCCCGCCCTGCCATGCGCGTTCCAGCCAATCCGCCATTTTCAAATGGAGAACGGGTGTTTTATGCCCCTGCTGCTGATTCCACAACACAGCAAACAGCTTGAAATCCGCCGATTCAATCGCGTATTTCGACATGGATCACCTCATTGTGTTTGTATAATTTCAGACATAAAAAAACGCCCCATCGGGCGCTTATCTTGTGTGGTTCTTGGTAAAGTTTACGCTTCGGGCGTGTCGCTATCGGGTACACAAACTTCCAGATCCACCGCGCGCTTATCATAACGTGTGTTCAGATTAGTCACGATGATGCGATCTTCCGGCACGCCGGCCTCCAGTAATTTGCCTTTGATAAAATCAATCCGATCACTGGCCACGGCAAAATTATTCTTCAAATGCTGATAATGCAGACGTTCAAAATCACTTGGGGGTTTCGTACCCATCCGCATACCCAACTGATCATCCAAATCATAACTGGAATGCCCAGTCAGCATGAATGTCACGCCCGGGTTATCAATAACATCTTGCGGAATATAATCGAAAAACTCCAAATTGCGCGACGTCGTTGTACGGTTATAATCAAATTCGAAATTAACGACTTTATGTTCTTGTTGCGCCTCTTCCCAGAATTGCCCATAAATTGCAGAGCTCGCAATCGATAAACGCCCGAACGGGTCTTCGAATAAGGTCAGCTCATTTTCAAATTCAGGTGCCTTGCAGAACATTTCATTCACCTCAAGACCGTTCGTAAATTCGCTGGCATCGGGGTTATCCCAATAATCCTTAATCACCGACGCCGTCGCCAAAACAGCGACAAGACCGATGGGAATCATCAGGTTTGGTGGTTTCGGGGGCTTATAGTCTTTAATTCTCATATCCACGTGGGGACCACCTTATATACGCATCTGCATCGGACTTCACCGATTAATCATACCATAGTCATAATTAATCTTCGCCTTCGCTGTCAAATTCACCTGTACTCAGATGCTTATGCAGCTCGTCTTTTGCATTCACCAGCCGCCCCATTAACTCTTGATCCTCTTCATTTTCCACATGCAGGTTGGGGATATCCGCCCACTCTGCCAATTTGGTGAGCAACTGGATATGTGCAATCGCAACCTTGCACGCATCATGATGTGCTTTAAAATCCTTCGGATCTTCGGGAACGTCTTTGCC
>CAXHFH010000140.1:0-4499 GCA_964015995.1 uncultured Alphaproteobacteria bacterium | reverse complement strand
CATACGAGATACTCAGACGTCTCGTGGGCTAGGAGATGTGTATAAGAGACAGGGGCTAATACGATACCATTGATCTTCGCTCGGACTATTCTTTGGAATAAAGCTATTATATTCAGGTGCAGGCCTAAGGGCCCCCGTAATCATAATAAGCCCGCGTGGCTTTATCACAATATCATCCTCAAATGTCAGCTCTACGGGAATCCAACCACGGTTCACAAACATAATCTTGTCATTGTAATCCGCCATTTTAAACGGTGTAATAATATGATATCCGGGATGGCCTTTATATGTTCTGGCCTGAATCAAAATCGTCTTGTCATGAAGAAACTCTCCCTTCAAAAAGCCTCTTTTTAAAAGCATTTCTGAAAGATCGTCTTCAGGCGCTATAGCGACCGCGGAAGAATCGATTGTAACTTCCGCTTGTATTCGTTCAATAAGGTTCGTCTTCCAAATCAAGCGTTTGACCTGCCACGAGCCCAAAGCACACAAAATGATAACCCCTGTTATCGTAAAAATGGTGGCCCAAAATGGAAGTTTCATTGCCAATCTCCCGGTCTATGCTTGAATTGAAGTGCAATAATATAAGACTTCAAAGGTTTAAGCGCACCAACGGTTAATATAAGTGCCACAATACTCCAGAGCACCGCATGCACCCATAAAGGCGGGGCCACTATACTGTCAAAGATCAAAGCCAAAGGCACCAGCAAAAAACCTAGGATAAATATCATGAATACTGCGGGGCCATCCGCGCTATCGTTTTTTGTGTAATCTAAACCACAAGAATCACAAACATCACGTAGATCCATTGTAAAACCTTGCTTATACAGATCCCCTGTATGGCAACGCGGACATTTACAGGATAAAGATTGTCGCATAAGGCTAAAATCGAGGGTCATATCTTACCTAAGCAAAAGCGTAATTGTATTGTCATAAAGACTAATACATTTGATTAAATTTAGCCAGATACAATCAAGATCAAAGAGATATTACTGCGCAGCTGGCGTCAGATCCATTCCGAATATCGTACCCCAGAAGTAAATGGCGATAAACAGGAACAACCAAACCACATCAACAAAGTGCCAATACCATGCTGCAGCTTCAAAACCAAAATGCCTTTTTGGTGTGAAATGCCCCTTTTGCGCCCGTATCCAGCAGACAAACAAAAATATTGTCCCAACCAGAACGTGGAAACCGTGGAACCCTGTCGCCATAAAGAACGTCGACGCATAAATACCATCAGTGAATTTGAAATGCGCGTGTGCGTATTCATAAACTTGGAACCCAAGGAAAAACACGCCTAAGAAGACTGTGATACCAAGGGCCTTCACAACATCCTTATTGTTACCCTCAACGATGGCATGGTGCGCCCAAGTTACAGAACAACCGGACAACAAAAGAATAAGAGTCATCATAAACGGTAAATCCATGGGATCAATCGTATGAATCGATGCAGGCGGCCAGAGATACCCGATGTCATCACTCGGGAAAAAGGCCGCGTTAAAATAGGCCCAAAAAAAGGCGACAAAGAACATGACTTCAGATGCGATAAACAACGCCATACCGTAACGCATACCAACCATCGCGATTGGCGTGTGCGCTTTTTCAGCAACGGCTTCGTATATAACGTCTTTCCACCACATAAACATAACAAATAAAATAGAAAGCAATCCGACGTAGACGCCCTTTAATCCAACGGCAACGCCCTCAACATTGTTGTCGGGGTCTGCAAACAGATGCACGTCATGCATAAACATAACCATACCAACCGCGAACAAGCCGCCAGCCAGCGCACCCGCCAAAGGCCATATACTTGGGCGCACTAAGTGATAAGGGTGAGGTTTTCCCGTTGTCGAATATTCTATGTTTTCTGCCATTTTTAAAAACTTTTGTTTTTTTGAAAATTTGAACCTTTATATAAAGCAAGGTTTTATAAGAGTACATAAAAATATGACTGATCAAACAGGTTTTTTCAAGAGCTTACCCCGTATAATTACTCTACCGGCGGCTCGTCGTTGTAAAATGACTCAATCGCATTATCCAACTCTTGGGATTGTGCTTTAAAAAAACTGTATGACAGCGTAATCGTCGTCACATCATCCATGTTACGATCACTATGAAGTTTAGGGTCAACAAAGAACATCACCGGCATATCAACGCGCTGTCCGGGCTGAAGAATTTGTTCATCGAAGCAAAAGCACTGGATTTTTTGAAAATACTTTCCAGCCTTTAAAGGCGTTACATTAAACACAGCTGTTCCGGCAACCGGAATACGCCCCTTATTCTCAGCTATAAAATTTGCCAACCCGCGCTCGCCCAGTTTAACCTGCGTAGAGAGCATTTCCGGTTTAAAATCCCACGGCAAATCGCGTGCGGTATTCGCATCAAAACGAACAGTGATCACTCTATCAATTACATCATCTGCGGGTGGTAATTGCACGGCAACTTGCGTTGTACCGCCCCACCCCGTTGCGCGGCAAAATAGGTTATAAAGCGGCGCGGACGCAAACGCCAAGGCAATCATAAAACATACAACCCCCAATACAATGAGACCGGCACGTTTATTTTTCCTGATCAGTTCATCATCTTGCATTTTGAACACATATTCCTTTGATACACGCACTGGCTTTATAAGCCCATTGTCTTGACCTGACAATGAAAAACGGCCTGTTCGATGTGATCAGGCCGGTTCAAATTTTTTGGAATAATTTAATATCTACAAATTAGACGGATCAAAGTCCGGCGCATCATCTGATGTTACAACTTTCTTTTTAACATCAGCTTCAGCATCCATGTCGTCATCCCCCTCAGGAACAGGAATTTCTTTCAAAATGATGTCGCCACTATCCGAAGCGTCGCCGTCATTTGATGCCACAACATCAGGCACGACAACCATTTCTTTTTTCTTTTTCGACTTTTTCTCGGACTCCATTTCCATGTTGCCCGCCTCTTCATCTTCTGCCGCCCTCAATGCTTCTTGGAAAGCCGCGGTTTCAGCTTTGAAAACTTTCTCTTGTACATCTTTATATTGCTCAATTGCCGGCACTCTTTCAGCATATTCAAAAGATTCACGGCGCACCTCAATAGACCCCCTAAATACTTTAGACTTTTCCCTAAACGAAAGCTGGCGCGCATACAGGTCGTAATACCCATCAATTGCACCTGACACAGTCCCACCCACTGCATCATCAGCAGTACCCAGAGAATTCACCAATTCCGCAGCTTCCTGCAAGGAAAGAATTTCTTCTTCCTCATCCATCATGGCATCATCAGCATATGTATAGGAGAGTGGCACAAGACTTAAAACAAGTGCATAGAGGGCTACGCGAGTATAGAATTTCATCGAAAAACTCCGAATATAGTAAAACAACTTATACACAATACATTATTTTTTTAATTTAATCAAAGCGTTCTACAGGATTTGGACCAAAAGATTGCACCGTCGGCATGATCTCCATACGGTTGACGTTGAAATATGGCGGCAGCGTTGCGCTCCAGACCACAGCTTCCGCCACATCGTCTGCTGTCATGTTATTCGTATTGGCATAAACATTGGCCGCTTTTTCTTTATCACCCTTAAAACGAACATCAGAAAATTGCGTCTGGATCATCCCCGGTTCAATATTGGTCACACGAATATTTGTGCCCTGTAAATCCGCACGCAAAGCCAAGGAAAACTGCTTCACGAAGGCCTTAGTCGCACAATACACATTCCCGCCCGGATAGGGGTAATTACCCGCTGTTGAACCGATATTGATAATATGGCCCGCCTTGCGCTCTGCCATATCGCCCAAAATCAAACGCGTCATACGGATCAGCGCAGTATTATTCACCGCGATCATCGTTTCCCAATCTTCTAGATCGCACTTATGTGCAGGCTCAAGCCCAAGGGCTAAACCCGCATTATTGATAAGAAGATCGATTTCCTGAAAATCTTTCGGGATAGAGGCCACTTCCCTTTCCATGCTTTCCTTATTCGTGATGTTAAAAATACACGCATGCACAGGCACCCTGTATTCATCCCGAATACGCTGCTGTAAATCCGCAACTTTTTCACCATTGCGACCAACAATAATAACTTGACTGCCGAGCGCCGCAAAACGCGTCGCAAAGGCTTTGCCGAAATCACCGGTCGCGCCCGTAATCATAACGGTTTTGGGAACATGCGGATGACGATTTTCGTAGGTCATGATCCGCTCATCTTGAGCAACGTAATCACGAAAAACAAAACCACAAGGGCAAATATAATCGCCAGAACGGTATAGTTCTTCTTGGCTTTTTTCTTATGAAGTTCACTATGCGGCATCAATCATCACCATCAAAAATAATGCAAATAAATAAAACACGGAATACCCGAACATGGCGCGTGCAAATTTTAGATCATCCGAACGCAGAACCTTAACCGCGGTGACAACGAAAAACCCGCTGAGCACAACCGCACTCGCGCCATATAGAACCCCAGAATACCCCAATATATAAGGTAATAAGGTTATCGGAAACAG
>CAXHFH010000139.1:0-4537 GCA_964015995.1 uncultured Alphaproteobacteria bacterium | reverse complement strand
CCCCCTCGCAAACAGTGTTGCGAGCGAGCGCAGAGCAAATGTTGATGTCGTTAGCATACAATAGGCACACGAAAGTCTTATGACTTCTAAATCTTCTGAAAATTCAAAAAATTCGAGTGTGATCGCATTTATTGTGGTTGCTGCCATATGCCTCGTTGCTGCGCTTTTTTATTACAATCATATAAAAACACAAACAAAGATCGCGCATAAAGAACAAAAAATAGCCGAAGCAAAAATAGAAAAAATTAAGAAAACGAGAGAAGAAATTCAGGCTCTCTATGACGCGTATTTAAATGAATTCACACAAGAGCTCCGCAAAAAGGCCGCTGATTACAAAGAAACCAAACGCATTTTGAAGGAAATAAAAAATCCTTATAATTTCGAAACACCGAAATATGCAAAAGAGAACTACACCCTATTTAGAGAAAACATTGCCCCCTCTTTACGTCAGAATGCTGCATCAATCATCGCCATCTTCGAAACATATAAAAAGAAAATAGAAGCGGATCTTAAGGATGAAGATAGCGAACTAAAGCAGGATTTCCTTCAAAAATGGAAAGACATGACACAAAAACAGCTCACGGATTATGTTACATTCTTTACCAAAGAAGACGACCTTATCCTTGCCTATGACGATTTGATTACATTTTATTACACGCGATCAAAACGCTATACAGTTGATGTTGAAAAGAACGCATTTGTGTTTAAAAGTAAACAAGATGAGAAAAATGCAGCCAGACTGTTAAGCATTGTCGAAGGCATGCAAACCGTGCCGAAAATTAAAGAGCCTCCACCGAAAAAGTAATTAGCGCAAAGACTGAATAAGCTTTTTCTTTTGCTCCTTCGTCAGAGTCTTTATTTCAAATTCTCTTTTTGATGCTTGCGAACGATCTTCAAATTTTTCGGTATAAACAACACTCACAGGGCCACGGCCTTGCGTGTATTTTGCACCTTTTCCGGTATTATGTTCATCTATACGACGATCAATATCCGTTGTTATACCTGTGTAATAGCTCGCATCCGCGCATTCCACGATATAAAGAAACCATGACATAGAATTAGTATAATCCGCTTCCTGTTGAAACGGCGCTCGGCTGTTGTGCTGTCGGTTGGGGGTTATGCTGATTTGCGCTCGGCGTATAGATACTATCGTAATTATAATCATAGGATTCATAGCCGTAGCTCTGCATAAGCGATATCCCGCCCTCGTCCAAAATATACATATCATCGCTCGGCTCTGTACCCGACAGGAAGGACTCCCATATAACCTTCTTATCACCCGGACGTGCACGCACACCGGTTTCGGCGTTGATCCGAATATTTCTGATACCAGGTGGTCGTCTAAACGGTGTTGGCGGCTTATCGGCTAGCGCTTCTTTCATAAATGATTTAAAAATAGGAACCGCAACAGATGATCCGGTTTCTTTCCTGCCCAATGAGCGTGGATTATCAAAACCGGCGAACACCCCAACAACCAAATTGGGAGAAAATCCGATAAACCATGTATCACGGGATTCATTTGTCGTTCCCGTCTTCCCTGCAAGTGGTCTTCCTAAGGAACGTAAACGCGCAGCCGTTCCTCTTTGAACAACACCTTCCATAATTGATACCAGTTGATACGTGGTTCTTGGGTCTGCAATTTGTTCTCTATTATCAGAAATAGTCGGCACAGGCTGCTCTTCCCATTTAATCATCGAGCCGCAAGTTCCGCATCCGCGGCCATCATGCTTGAAAATTGTTTTCCCGTAACGATCCTGAATACGGTCAATAAAGGTCGGCGTGATTTTCTTACCGCCATTCACAAGCATGCCATAAGCCGTTGTCATTTTAAGCAAGGTCGTCTCAGTTGATCCCAATGAATTCGCAAGCAAAGGCTTCATGTTTTCTGTCATGCCAAAATGATCTGAATATTTGGCGATCAACTCCATCCCCAAAAAGTCTGCCAAGCGCACTGTCATCAAGTTTCTCGATTTTTCAATACCAACACGCAATGTGGTCGGGCCGTAGAATATGTTGGAATAGTTGCTTGGCTTCCATGTGCCTGCAACCTTGTCCTCTAAAACAAACGGCGCATCCAACACTAATGTTGCGGGCGTAAAGCCTTTATCAAGCGCAGCCAAATAAACAAACGGCTTAAACGCCGATCCGGGCTGTCTTTGCGCCTGCGTGGCGCGGTTAAATTCACTACCACCGTAGCGGTAATTCCAGCCACCTTGCATAGCCAAAACGCGCCCCGTATGCGGGTCTAGCGCAATAATAGCACCTTGAATTTTGGGTATCTGGCGTAATTCATAGACGTTATCACCCCCCTCTTTGTCATCGGCTTTTTCATCTTCGGTCTTTTTCTCAACCATCACGACATCACCAACTTTTACAACTTGGTCTAAAGATGTCACAGCAGGGCCGAGCGCGTATCCGTCATTCAAATATTCCCGCGCCCATTTTGAGTCTTTTAATTTAATAACCCCTTGATCCGCTTCTACAAAGCCGATTTTTGCGCTTTCTTTCGTTACCTCGAGAACTGCGGCCAACTGCCATTCAGGCAACATACCTTCTTGAGTTTTAATTTCACTCAGTTTTGTGCGCCAATCATCCATTGTTTCAAACGTCACAAGACCACCGCGCCAACCATGACGTTTATCATAGGCAGTCAAACCATCGCGCAAAGATTTCTCAGCAATCTGTTGTAACGTAGGATCAACAGAAGTTTTAACGGCAAGCCCGCCTTGATAAAGACTCTCCTCACCATAATGCTCAGATAATTCGCGCCTGACTTCTTCTGCAAAATACGGCGCATCCACTTGTTCGCTTGTGTTTTCGATCATTTTAAGCGGCACTTCAGTGGCTAGCTCGGCCTGCGCTTCATCAATATATCCTTCAACCAACATGCGAGAAATCACCCAATTACGCCTTGATAAAGCCCTATCATGATGTTTAACAGGATGGTAATTATTAGGCGCCTTCGGCAAGGCCGCTAAATATGCCGCCTCGGCAATGTTGAGTTCTTCAAGCGATTTATTGAAATAATACAACGATGCCGCCGCCACGCCGTGCGCTCCGCCACCTAAATAAATCTGGTTCAAATAAATCTCTAAGATGCGATCTTTACTCATCGTCTTGGTCATGCGGTAAGATAATATGGCTTCTTTGAACTTTCTCTCCAGATCAACGTCATTTGAAAAGAAGAAATTCTTCGCCACTTGCTGAGATATGGTCGATGCACCCTCTGGGCGTTTTTTAATGCCCATGGCTTTGTTACGTGCATATTTAAGGCCAGCGCGAATAACCGCCTTCATGTCAACGCCACTATGGGTATAGAAATTCTGATCTTCCGCGGCGATAAAGGCCTGCTTCACACGATCGGGAATAAAATCAATTGGTACAAACACACGCTTTTCTTGTGCAAATTCTGCGAGCAATCGCCCGTCCCCCGCATAAAGGCGCGTTACAATCGGTGGCTCATAATTCCGCAATTCGGAATAATCCGGTAAGTCTTGTCCATAAAATTGAACCAGCCCGACAAACGCGACAATAGCCACACACGCCCCGATAAAACCGAGAGAGAAAAGCCATAAAAAACTGCGCCATATGTATTTCATTATCTATTCCTGAGGGTGCGCATTGTTGCCACCGGATTAAAAAACAAAGGATTTAACATAAAATTATGCTTTACACAATAAAAACGCAAGTTACGCAACGCGGCGTGTGATCGGGCCGTCAGCGCGGCCATGAATAAACTGATCAACATATTCGTTACCTGAATGATCCAGATCAGCAACAGCACCTTTCCAAATGATACGCCCCTCAAAAATCATTGCAACATAGTCAGCAATTTTTCGTGCACTCGCCATATCATGCGTGATGGATAAAGCCGTCGCGCCGAGGCCCTTAACCTGCTCAACGATCAAATCATTAATCACATCTGCCATAATCGGATCAAGGCCGGTGGTGGGCTCATCAAAGAAAATAATCTCCGGCTTAGTTGCAACAGCGCGTGCCAAACTGACACGTTTTTGCATGCCCCCTGATATTTCCGCGGGATAAAGCTCTGCCACTTCAGGCCTAAGCCCTACTGCGCGGATTTTTTCAATCGCAATTTCCTTGGCTTCTTTTTTGTCCATGCCCTTACCGTGAATCAAACCAAAAGAGACATTTTCCCATATCTTTAGGGAATCAAACAGTGCCCCCCCCTGAAACAACATGCCAAACTTTCCCATAGTAGCATTACGGGTTTTAGCATCAACGCGCGCACTTTCCTGCCCGTCAATCAAGATCGATCCCGTGTCAGGCTCCATTAAGCCCAATATGCATTTAAGCATCACGGATTTACCCGTACCCGATCCACCGATCACCACCAAAGACTTTCCCGCCGGCACGGACAAATCCATGCCATTCAAAACCTTGTTACTGCCAAAGGCTTTGTTAACCTTTGTCATGACAATTTTCTGGTTTTCCGTACTTTGTGCCGTGTCACTCATGAGAAAAATATCTGTGTTATGAGATAGTTAAAGATCAAAATCAAAATAGAGGATGAAAC
>CAXHFH010000138.1:0-4587 GCA_964015995.1 uncultured Alphaproteobacteria bacterium | reverse complement strand
TATCAGTTGTTACCAGTCTTATAAACTGTGTACGATTTCTGCGATTAGATCTTCAAGATTTACGCCCTGTGTGCGTGCCTTAAAGTTCAAGGCCATACGGTGGCGCAATATTGGTGCGGCCAAGGTGATGACGTCTTCCTCAAGCGGGGCGCTGCGTCCTTGTAATAAGGCACGCGCACGAACAGCAAGCATAAGTCCCTGTGAGCCACGCGGCCCGGGCGCCCAAGCGACGAATTCATTCACCAATTCGTGGGCATGTTCACCGGGGCGCAATGCGCGAACCAAATCAACGATCATATCAACGATGCCGTCACTGACGGGCATGTCGCGGACAAGATGTTGGATATCCATCAAATCTTCTGCGCTCATGATGGTTTTGGCCTCGGCCACGGCGTTTGTTGTTGTGCTGAGGACGATGTCGCGCTCTGCGTCGTAATCGGGGTAGAGCACATCAACCTGCATCAAAAATCGGTCAAGTTGCGCCTCGGGCAGGGGATACGTCCCTTCCTGCTCAATCGGGTTTTGCGTCGCCAGAACATGAAACGGTGTTGGCAATTTTTGCGGCACACCGGACACGGAAACTTCTTTTTCCTGCATCGCCTGTAGAAGAGCAGACTGTGTACGCGGTGATGCACGGTTAATTTCATCGGCCATAAAGAATTGTGTGAAAATGGGGCCGGGAATAAAACGGAAGGATCGTTTCCCTTTGGCGCCTTCTTCTAAAACTTCGGAACCCAAGATATCGGCAGGCATTAAATCAGGCGTACATTGAACGCGGTTGGAGTTTAAGCCCATCACATGTGCCACAGTCTCAACGAGCAAGGTCTTCGCAAGGCCGGGGACACCGATCAACAAAAGATGCCCGCCGGAAATCATCGTGATCAAAGTCTGGTCAACGACTTCGTCTTGTCCGATAACAATCTTTGTGATTTCTTTCTTCGCGGTGTTGATTTTCTTGACGGCCTGATCAAAAAACGCAGGTGTATCAAGGTCTGTTTTAACAGAAGCCATGGTATAAAGTCCTTCCTTAAAAATTCTTAATTTGTATAATACGCAAAACGAAGCGAATTGCATGCTGAAAATTAAAAAATGTCCCTAGAAATTAAGCGTCACATTGTAGCACAAGATTGGATGCGCGCTCCCCAGGCGGAGCGCTTATTCAGCATATTACAGGGAAATATCCCTGAAGATGAGCCGCAAGCTCTGTTCGTGGGCGGTTGCGTGCGTAATATATTGATGGGGCAAGACGTTGAAGACTTGGACATCGCAACACCGTTACATCCTGAAAATGTAGTCGAAATTCTGGAACGTGACGGCATAAAAGTCATCCCGACAGGCTTGCAGCACGGCACGGTGACCGCGGTGGTGGATGGTGAAACATACGAAATCACAACATTGCGCCATGATACCGAAACGGATGGTCGTCACGCGGTGGTGACTTTTACTGATTCATGGCTTGAGGATGCCAAGCGCCGCGATTTTACGATGAACACCTTGTTGTTGGATCGGACGGGGAATGTTTATGATCCGCTAGATTCAGGGCTGAGTGATCTTGACGCGCGCAAGGTGCGTTTTGTCGGCGAGGCTGCGCAACGTATAGAAGAAGATCATTTACGTATCTTACGTTTCTTTCGTTTTTCTGCGCTTTATGGTGATGGCTTTGATCAGGAAGGGCTGAAGGCCTGCGCCGCGGCGGCAGACACGATTAAAAAACTGTCGAAGGAGCGCGTGACACAGGAGTTTTTCAAGATCATCGCATCAGATCGCCCTTATGATGTTATTGCTCGAATGTTTGATCATAATGTTTTGAAATCATTTGAGTTTAAAGATTACGATCCCGCATTTTTTGAACATTTCTGTACCTTTCAATCACGCTACAGCTTGAACGCTTTATCGGCACGCTTATTCGTTTTTGCCGCCATGAATTTTGAGAATATCAAGGTCATGGAGGCGTATATTTTATTTCCTAAAGTGTTCTTAAAAGACATGCAGGCCATTAACGGCGCGCTGAACTTACCTGACCTTTCTTGCGACCATGCTGTGCGCGTTGCAATATATAGGTTTGGGCGTAGCGTAACGGCGCAAGCACTCATAATGGAGTTGGCGCAAGATCGTGTCATGAATGGTTATGCACCTAAAGCCATTGAGGTTATTCAAAATTGGGATATCCCTGATTTTCCCATTAGTGGCGCAGATCTAAAAGCCAAAGGCATACAAGAGGGCCCCGAAATGGGCGCAGAATTGAAGCGTTTGGAGCAGGAATGGATCGATAACGGTTTTAAAAGTTAATGAAACACCGGAGGGTCAGGGCTTTCCGGTGACTGCCCTTTGACTTTATCCAGCATTTTATCAGTGAGTGTGCGAATGCGTTCTGAACCGTTTTCAAGCTCATGCTCAACATAATATAACCCCATCGGTGCGGAGTTCCCTTCGATGAGCCAGATATTGCCGTCACGATCACATTTTGTGTCGAAGGCTATATATGAAACGCTGTGTTCTTGATATAGGTGCTGCGCGATATCATCAATTTGTTTCATGATATCGGGATCATCCACGGCGTGTCGTTTTACACCCGGCCAATGTGACGGGTTTGTGACGAGTTCTCGCGGGATATCCTGATCCGTTGCCTTTTCATAGGCAATTACGGTTTCACCATCCAAGCAAATACCGCGTATTTCCCTGAACAGGCCTTGTTCGTCACCCAGATATTGCTGAATCAGCATAAGCGCGCCGTTACTGCCGTCATTCCGTACAGACTGTATCGACTCAAGAAGTTCATTTTCATCATTCGCGATAAAGACATTGCGTGACAGGGAGCCTTTATTGGGTTTTAAAACGATTGGAAATTCAAAAGGATGGCCGGGATCTGCTATTTTTCGTACGACATCGTCTCTAATGTCCTGATTTGTACGTGCAGATGTTTTGTGTACGGATTCTGTGTGTGGCCATGGCAGATCATCTTGGGTTTTCCGATAGAGTGACCATTTATCGCGTATAAGCGTTTCTGCCTGCTTAGGATTGAAAGGCGTGTGCCCAAACTCAAAGTTGGCGCTTTGTTCTTCGAATATTACCTTTACGCTGGGGCTTTCGTGCAATGGCTCGTAATTCACAGAAAGCTGTAACGCGTCATCGCCGCGTCGTTTATGTGCATCAATAATGTAAGATGCCAAATATTTGGGGTCTCTTGGATTATCCATTTATTACCGCTTTTTGTTATTTTCGGTAATTATGATGGATGAAAATCTATGTATATGTAAAGAAAAATTACGTTTATGGCCATTTTACTTCCGGCGGCATGGACATCAAAATGGCCTCTGTGTTGCCACCGGTTTTCAGGCCGAACTGCGTCCCGCGATCATAAAGCAGGTTAAATTCCACATACCGCCCGCGTTTAATCAGTTGGTGTTCGCGTTGTTCTTCGCTCCAATCTTTATGCATGGAACGTCGTACGAGGGTGCAATATATATCCTTAAATGTTTTGCCGACATCTTGGGTGAAGGCAAAATCCTGATCCCACCCCTGACGATCAAGGTAATCATAGAATATGCCGCCAATGCCGCGTGGCTCATCACGATGCGGTAGAAAGAAGTATCGGTCACACCAGTCTTTAAATTCAGGGTAATAACCATCATCATATTGATCACAGCATTCTTCGAAGGCTTTGTGGAAGTCTTTCTTGTCTTTCTCATCCGTGAACATCGGCGTTAAGTCCGCACCGCCCCCGAACCAACTTTTGGAGGTCGCGATCATGCGTGTGTTCATATGCACCGCAGGCACAAGCGGGGATTGCATGTGCGCTACCAATGATATGCCCGATGCCCAAAATGCGCCGTTACTTTCTTTTGCGCCGGGGATTTTCTCTGCGAATTCTTCGGAGAATGTACCATGCACTTCGGAAAAATTAACACCAACCTTTTCAAAGACACGCCCGCGCATCACCGCCATGCGCCCGCCGCCTTGCAGAACAGAGCCTGATTCATTGGGTGTCATGTCATCGCTGCGTTGCCAGACTTTCTTATCAAAACGCCCTGCGGGCTGATCTGATTTTCGGCCTGTGGTCAGTTCGTCTTCGATGTCTTCGAACGCAGTGCAGATTTGATCTTGCAGGGTTTTGAACCAATCGGCGGCGGCGTGTTTGCGTTCTTCCAATGGTTGTTCTTCGGTTTTCTGTGCGGTGTTGGTCATGAATTTTCCGTTTGTCTTATGGCTTCGCCAAGTATCATAGAGGTCGCGTTCACGATATTCAACGAACGCAAATTGTTTTTCATCGGGATGCAAATTTCCGCATCCACTGTGTTATGTACGTCTTCAGGTACGCCAGCACTTTCGCGTCCCGCCAGTAAAATATCATCCGCACGAAACATGAAGCCTGTATAAGGCACCTTGGTTTTGGTAGACATCAAAATAATGCGCCTGCGTCCTTGATATAAGTCAAAAAACTTTTGCCATGAATCATGGCGCGTAATTGTAATTTTATCGTAATAATCCATGGCAGATTGCCTGATTTTGCGTTCATCCCATAAAAATCCGCATGGTTCAATGACTGTCTCTTATACACATCTCCGAGCCCACGAGACGTCTGAGTAT
>CAXHFH010000137.1:0-4610 GCA_964015995.1 uncultured Alphaproteobacteria bacterium | reverse complement strand
ATAAATCGCCGTATTACCTGCCAAAATCTGCTGATAGGTTAACTCCGTCCATTCAAATTCAATCCCTTGCGGCAATGTTTCGTTCAGAATTTTCGTGATCGCATCTTGCGCCTGCCCAGATGAATATCCCGGCGCGGCATCACCGTTTAAATCCGCAGAACGATAGGCATTATAGCGCGAGGCAATTTCTGGGCCGAAGCTTTCTTTAACCTCAACCACAGAACTAAGCGGAACCATTTGCCCGTCGGCGTTGGGTGTCTGAAGGCGTAGAATATCCTGCGCTTCAGATCGGAATGGTTTTTCCGCCTGCGCCACCACCTGATAGGTACGGCCAAACTGGTTAAAATCATTCACATAAATTGATCCCAGATATATCTGCATCGTGTTGAATATTTCATCAATCGGCAGGCCTAATTGCTGCGCCTTTGTGCGATCAAGATCCGCATAAAGTTGCGGCACGTTCACATCATAATTAGAATAAACACGTGCCAAGGCAGGGTCTTGATAGGCTTTGCCTGTGACCTCTTTCAAGACATCATCCAGAACCTGATACCCCAAATTGGCACGATCTTGAATCTGGAGCTTAAAGCCACCAGTTGTCCCAAGGCCACGCACGGGCGGCGGCGGGAAAATCGCGATAAAGGCTTCATCAATCTGACTAAATTTCTTCTGCAACTTTCCTGCGATTGCACCCGCACTAAGCTCAGGGGATTTACGATCTTCAAAATCATCCAAGGGCACAAAGACGATCCCCGCACTTGATGAATTGACAAACCCGTTCACGGATAAGCCAGGGAACTGAACGGCGTTCGACACGCCCTCTTCCGCCATGGCAATCTCACCCATCTGGCGCATAACGGCTTCGGTACGCTCTAACGTTGCACCGGGGGAAAGACGCGCAAAACTGATCAGATATTGTTTATCCTGCGCAGGAACAAAACCTTTCGGCACAAGGCCAAAACTGAAATACGTACTGGCAACAAGCCCGCCAAACAGGACCATCATAATCACGCGCCTGCGTCCTGCGATACCAACACCTTTGGCATACACATTCTGACTGCGGCCAAACCCTTTGTTAAACAGGTTAAAGAACCAACCGAACAAAAAGTCCATAATCCGCGTCAGCTTATCTTTTTGCTCGTGACGTGGTTTTAACAGCAACGCCGACATAGCGGGGCTAAGCGTTAAAGAATTGATAGTAGAAATGAATGTCGCAATAACAATGGTCAGGGCAAACTGCCTGTAAAACATTCCTGTCAAACCACTGATAAAGGCGATCGGAATAAACACACCCGCGATCACAAGTGACGTCGCGATAATCGGGCCTGTGACCTCTTTCATCGCCTGCACTGTTGCATCGCGCGGGCTTTTACCCTCTTCGATATTACGTTCGACATTTTCGACAACAACAATGGCATCATCCACCACAATCCCAACGGCCAAAATCAGACCGAACAGCGATAAAACATTAATCGAAAAGCCAAGCGGCAACATGATGGCAAATGTTCCGACAATCGAAACAGGCACCGCCAGCAACGGGATCACCGAAGCGCGCCACGTTTGCAAAAACACGATAACCACAAGCACAACCAGCAACACAGCCTCGATCAAGGTATGAATCACCGCATCAATGGAATGTTTAACAAAAACCGTCGGATCATAAACAATGGTATATTCAAGATCTTCGGGAAAACTCTTTTTAAGCTCTGCCATCGTTTTACGAACATTCGAAGACAGCTCCAGCGCGTTTGATCCGGGAGCAGCAAAAATCGGAATCGCCACCGCCGGTTCATTATTCAACATAGAACGCAGGGCATAGCTCTGCGCGTCCAGTTCCGCTGTGGCAACGTCTTTCAGACGCGTAATCACACCGTTCTCATCACGTTTAATGATAATGTCTTCAAACTCTTCAGGGCTGGTCAAACGCCCCTGCACATTAACAGGGAACTGTGTTTGTATGCCATCATCATAAGGCGGGCCACCAATGACACCTGCAGCCACTTGTACGTTCTGACGGCGCACGGCATCAATCACTTGACTAGCGCTCATACCGCGCTCTGCGATACGATCAGGATTAAGCCACAAACGCATAGCATAATCACCTGAGCCGAACAGACGCACCTGCCCCACACCAGGAATTTTTGCGAGCTGATCTTTAATATTCAACGTCCCATAATTGCGCAAATACAACATATCGTATCGCTCATTCGGGGATGTTAAGTGCACAACCATTGTCAAATCAGGTGAACTTTTTACAACAGTCACACCGAGGTTACGCGTCACTTCCGGCAAGCGCGGTGCAGCCTGAGATACACGATTTTGTACGAGTTGTTGCGCCAAGTCCACATCCGTACCAATCGCAAAAGTCACGGTTAATGTCAGACGGCCATCCGCCGAGGCCAATGAATTCATATAAAGCAAATTCTCAACGCCGCTTATTTGCTCCTCAAGCGGGGTGGCAACCGTTTCGGCGATAACCGAGGGGTTAGCACCCGGAAAACTCGCCGTCACCTGCACCGATGGCGGGGATACTTCGGGATATTCCGAGATCGGAAGCTGGAACATTGCAATCGCGCCTAACATGAAAATCACAAAGGAAATCACACTGGCGAAGATTGGCCGGTCAATAAAATGGCTGGATAAATTCATAAAAAATTACTCTTCTTCACCGCTAGAGGTTTGTATCTCTTTTGGAGAGATTGTGTCCGCAGTTTTGATTTGAGGGGAAACAGGCATATTAGGGCGAATACGTACAATGCCTTCTGTGATCACTTTTTCACCCGTTTTCAAGCCTGAAAGAACAACACGTTTACCGTTTATGCTTTGTCCGACTTTGATTTCTCTATATTTCGCCATACTGTCACCATTCACGGTATAGACGAACTTACGATCTTGATCTGTACCAATGGCACGCTCGGACACTAAAATTCGTTCTTCATCACCCGCACTCCCCATCAGGATACTGACAGTCATACCAGGCAATAAAACCTTGTCTTTATTGTCAAAAATCGCACGAGCACGGATTGTGCCTGACGTTGGGTCAATACGGTTATCAAAGCTATGAACGAAACCTTTATATTCCTGATCCTGATTAAGAAGCTGTATGCGTACGGGGATTTTAGAGTCTCCGTTCATTGCGCTGTTTTTAGCGGAGAGAATATAAGTTTGCTCATCCACTTCAAAATCAACATACACACGGTCTTGTGCCACAACGGAGGTAAGCAACGGAGCGCCCGCCCCTGTCTGTACCAAATTACCTTCGGTGATTTCGGCGCGGCTGACCTTGCCCGAGATTGGCGATTTCACAAATGCATAATCCAAATTAATCTGCGCACTTTCCAACAAGGCCTTCGCGCCAAGCACCGCCGCGTTTGCTGACTCGCGGTTATTCGTGCGCTCATCGAGAACACTTTGAGATATCGCATCCGTTCTAATCAGTTTTTTGGCGCGCTGATACTCCTTTTCCGCTAAAATGGCTTGTGTTTCCGCAGCACCCAATGCGGCTTGCGCTTGAGTAAGGCTGGCTTCATATGGACGTGGGTCAATCACAATTAACACATCACCTTTTTCAACCATTTGGCCGTCTTCAAAACGAATTTCATTAATCCTGCCACTGACTTGCGGGCGAATTTCTGCACGGTTGACGGCGACCACTTTACCAGAAAAATTACGCCAAACCTGAACCATTTGCGATTCCATCACAGTAACCTGAACCGGCATAGCAGGCGGCGGCCCACCGGCACCTTCGGCCGAAGCCTCAGCCTGATCCTGACTATAAAAGGTTGCACCAAGACCAATGCCAACGGCCAACAGAACGATAATAATGTATATTTTTTGTTTCATGGGGGATCACCTAGCATTGTTTTGACCGATCAGTCAAATAAATAAATTTAATATTCCTTCACGCCGATCAAATTAAAGACCGCGCTCTCCAGATTATTCTCGATAAAGTCAAGGTCATTGTCGATTCGCGCCATAAGCAACTGCCCGACAACAAAGGAAAAAATCTCCTTGGCCTTGGTATCAACATTGATATTATCGTCAATCAGACCTTTTGAAATCAGAGCCCGAAGCGCGCTTTCGTAATAACGCGTCTTTTTCGCACAAATTTCCGCTATTTTGTGTCCGATTTCTTCATCTTGCGCGGCCAATTCAGAGCCTAGCGTCGCAAAAGGACAGCCACAAACATGCCCTAGCTCTTTTTCAATTTCTTTTTGTTTATCAATAACATGCTGAACCATTAGCTTAAAACTCTCCACTGGCTCACGTGTAGAAGAGAAGATATCATCGTAACATACTTTCATTTCCTGCATGGATACATCCATAGCTTCCAGCGCGAGATGCGCTTTAGAAGGGAAATAATGATAAAAGCTTCCTTTTTTAACACCTGCCTTTTTACAGATCTCATCAACGCTAACGGCGTTATAACTCTCTCGCCAGACAAGGTCAGTGGCGGTTTCAAGCAATTTCTGCTTTGTATTTGTCGGTGCACGGCCCATTTTTCAAATCTCCTAATCTATATATCCTACAGTATAATTGACCAGTCGGTCAACAACTTTTCTTTGCAATGCACAATTTTACCGATTGTTGGATGCTACAAACTTTTCAGG
>CAXHFH010000136.1:0-4657 GCA_964015995.1 uncultured Alphaproteobacteria bacterium | reverse complement strand
CCACCTCTGGATTCGTCGGCAGCGTCAGATGTGTATAAGAGACAGCCTTCTAGGATTGTGGGCAAGTCACGTACAGAAACGCGTTCAGACAATAGGTTTTGCAAAATACGCTGTAAGCTGCCGACGGTGACCTGAGCAGGGATGACATCGGCGACCAGTTTTTGATATTCCTGCGGTAATTCATTGAGTAGCTTTTGCGTTTCTGCGTAGTTCAATAGATCAGGCATATTGTCTTTGATTAATTCTGTAATATGCGTGGTAATAACAGTTGGTGCATCAACAACTGTGTAGCCTTTAAAGTGGGCTTCTTCACGATATTGTTCTTGTATCCACATGGCCGGTAAACCGAATGTCGGTTCGATTGTGTTTTCGCCAGGTAGGGTAATTGACGCGCCGTTCGGGTCCATACACATCAGCATGTTCGGGCGCACTTCGCCGCGCCCGGCCTCTATTTCCTTGATGCTTACAACATAGGCATTGGCAGGCAGTTGTAAATTATCTTGAATACGTACAGCAGGTAAAACATAGCCCATGTCTTCGGCAAGTTGGCGGCGCAATCCTTTGATTTGATCTGTAAGCTTATTACCGCCATCACCCTGAACAAGCGGAAGTAGGCCATAGCCAAGTTCCAAGCGGATAATATCCATGGCAAGCGCCTTGGCGATAGGCTCTTCCGATGGTGCGGCTGTGCCTTCCGTACCTGCCGTGGCGGCTTCTTTTTGTTCACTCTGTTCTTTTTCCATAGCGCGTTGGTATGAATAAAATGCAAGTGCACCCATGATGCTCGCCAGTAATGCAAAGGGTGCAAAAGGCATGGCAGGGACAAGGCCAAGAACAAGCATAAGGCCCGCACTCATCGCGAGTGCATTCGGATAGCGACCAATTTGCGCAAATAATTCTTGTTCCGCAGAGCCTTCTACGCCTGCTTTGGAAACCAATAAACCTGCGGATACGGAAACGACAAGAGCAGGGATCTGACTGACGAGGCCATCACCAATAGTCAAAATCGTGTAGTTTGATGCAGCCTCGGCGAGGGTCATGCCTTGCATCACTGTACCAATCACGATACCACCGATAATATTAACAAATACGATCAAGAGGCCGGCAATGGCATCACCCCGAACGAATTTCGCCGCACCATCCATGGCGCCGTAAAAGGTGCTTTCTGATTCTAGCTTTTTTCGGCGATCTCTGGCTTCATCTTCTGTGATCATGCCAGCGGAAAGGTCGCTATCGATGGCCATTTGTTTTCCGGGCATTGCATCCAGTGTAAAACGTGCAGCGACTTCGGCAATACGGCCGGAACCCTTTGTGATAACAACAAAGTTTACGATGACGAGAATCGAAAAGACAATAGCGCCGATGATGTAATTACTGCCGATGATGAATGTCCCGAAGGCTTCGATAATACCACCTGCCGCGTCACGGCCTGTGTGTCCATGCTCGAGGATTAGGCGTGTGGACGCGATATTTAGACCAAGACGCAAAGACGTCGCAACCAACAGCACTGTCGGGAATGTAGAAAATTCCAACGGTGTTTGTATGAACAAAACCGTCATCAGGATTAGGATTGCAAATGTAATAGAGATTGCCAGGCCACCGTCTAAAATTATCGGTGCGACAGGCACAAGCATAAACAGAATAATCGCAATAATACCAAAAGCGAATATTATATCGGTCCGGAAGAAAGATCCCCCATTGAAGCCCGCGTTCGGGACAGTGCTTTGCGTTTGAACTGGATTATCAGCCATGAAATTTATCCGATTAGGCGAAACCTAAAACAAGAAACAGTAAAAGGGTTCGTGCTTTGCGCACAAACTATAATCATACTACCCTTGCGTAAATAAACATGCAAATGCTTATGAGGGGGGCGCCGCGGAAGATTATCCGATATCGTTATCAGCGCCGATAAATTCTGGCACAGTAGGGACTTCGGTGTAAGCTTGCGTTTCTTCCATGTCCGGACGTTTAAAGTCAATAACTTTGCCAGTTTCAGGATCAACCATAACAACATTATGGTCTTGCGTTGCTTCATCTGTTTGCTCATAAGAAAATGCGCCGCCCATGACGGCCTTTTGAATGGCCTCTTGTCTTTGGGCTTCGGGAGTCACAACAAAGATTAAAAGAGCATCTTTTTGTGATGAGTTTAGTTGATCGTAACTATCGACGTTATCGCCTAATTCTTCACGTAGCTCAGTTTCATGAGATTTCTTTTCGCCAGAATCGACATCCTCTAAATAGCCACCATCAACAAGTTCTTCAGAAAACTTAGCAACAATTTTAACAGCTTCATCTTTTGTGACAACACCATCATTTTTTTTTGCGCCACTAATATCCATGCCAAGCTGCGCTTCGAACATTGGACCTTTTTGTGGGTCGTTTAACATTTGCGTTAATTGCTCTAAGTCGCTGAGTTCTTGGTCTGTCGATGCAGAGCTTTCTTCATCTTGATCACCAGTTACGGCTTCTACGCCTTTTTTAACTGTGTCTTTTACTTCATCCAAGGTTGGAAGTTTAAATTTATCACGCCAGCCCATAACATAACCTCATCGTTTGTGATTATCTGCATTTTAAATGCCAAGACACTATACTGCGCTTTATGAAAATACAAGTCAAAACCTAATTTTGACCTGCAGCAGGAATGTCTAGGCCATCATCCTTGTACTGATTGAGCTTATTGCGCAGTGTCCGGATCGAAATGCCAAGGATATTCGCGGCATGTGTGCGGTTACCAAGGCAGTGATCTAACGTGTTTAAAATCATGTCACGTTCAACATCTGCAATCTTTCGGCCAATCATAGATTCAACACCGCCTGCATTTTGTACTGTTGCATCAGAGGTGTTGTTTGCACTTGATACGCCCGCGGGGTCAGGTGCATTTGCGGCTGTTGGTGCGGTCGTGGCAGATAGGCCATCGCTTTGGATGAATATGGCATCGGCTTCTATTTCATTTTCTGTAGCCATCAAAATAGCACGATGCATTGTGTTTTCCAGTTCACGGATGTTACCGCGCCAGTGACATGATTTGAGCTTTTCTGCGGCTTCTTTTGAAATCGTTTTGCGTTCTATGTCATTGGACTCTGCAAATTTATCGGCAAAGAACTGCGCAAGGCGCGCAATATCTGATGGGCGATCACGAAGCGGAGGAAGGGGAAGGTTTACAACATTTAAACGGAAGTACAGATCTTCACGAAACTCACCTTTTTTAACAGACTCCTGAAGGTTTCTGTTCGATGTTGCCAAAATACGGACATCTATTTTAACGGCATCATTACTGCCGATGCGCGTAATTTCTTTTTCTTGTATCGCACGAAGTAGTTTTGCCTGAAGAAGGGGGTGCATTTCACTGACTTCATCGAGCAAAAGCGTGCCGCCATTAGATTCTTCGAACTTACCTATGCGGCGTCCTGTTGCGCCTGTAAACGCACCTTTTTCATGGCCGAATAATTCAGATTCTAATAAGTTTTCAGGGATGGCCGCACAGTTTACGGCGATGAACGGGCCGCTCTTACGTTTGGATTTATTATGGATGTAACGCGACATTACTTCTTTACCTGTGCCGGATTCTCCCGTGATCATTATTGTCGCATCGGACGGTGCAATTTTATCGGCAAGTGTAATCACCGGTTTCATCACCGGATCATCGGCAATCATCGAATTGTTTTCTTCTGTGACGGCCTCTAGTACGGCGGCGATAAGCTCAGCATCTGGTGGTAAGGGGACATATTCCTTTGCACCTTGTTGAATGGCTTTAACCGCCGATTGCGCGTCTGTTCCAATACCACAGGCAATGACAGGCATGTGGATGCGCTCATTTTTTAAACGCTCTATGAAATCACCGATTTTTTGTTTCACGTCAATCATGACGAGGTCGGCACTTTTGCCATTGAGCAAAGCACCCATCGCCTGATCTGTATCTTCGCAGTGAATGACCTTTGCGCCGCGTTGTAATGCAATTTTTCCAGCTTCGGAGATATGTCCGTCCAGACGACCAATAATCATTAAACGCATGTTGTTTTTGCTCCTGACGCAGAATTCTAAGACCAATGTGTCATGTTTACTATAACGCAACCTTTTCGCGGTATAATGCCATCTTATGACACAACTGAATTATATACCAGAGGGTTATGATCGAATAAAGGTTGTCGATGATCTGTTTTCTTTCTTTAAAACAGATTTCGAACCCAAGGCAAATGTTGTGCTTTATCCCAGAGCTTTAAATGAAGATTTTGATAGGCTTGCCGTTGAAATGGCAAGGTTCTTTGAGCTTGAAGAGGGGGAGCTGTTTATCAAATATAGTGAGCGTGAGAAAATAGAAGAATTTAAATCGAACCTAGATGACTTTGAATTGTTCGAAGCGGTTGATATGATTTTGGCGGATATGGAATGTTTGTATTCCGCGCGTGTGAAAACGCATATGCGTCTCGTGGTCAATGGTTATAAAAAACATTCCGATGTTCATCATTTTCATGTGGACGGGCTTAATCAGGACTTTGACCGGTTTATGACATGTTACAATGATCCTGTGACACAGTTTATTCGTAATAATGATGTCATTTCTGTTTCCGGGAATGATGTGGACATTAAGCCAGAGGCGCCGATCTATCAATTTCAGACGGGTGATTTCTGGAAAGCGCGTGTTCGTAATAAACAGAAG
>CAXHFH010000135.1:0-4731 GCA_964015995.1 uncultured Alphaproteobacteria bacterium | reverse complement strand
GATACTCAGACGTCTCGTGGGCTCGGAGATGTGTATAAGAGACAGTATAAAGCCTTACTCGAAAGCCAGTTCGTGAATGCGGAATCCGCAATGTACAATCCATCACAGGTTGTGTTTCCGTTTCAAACCTTTCAGGGGCTGTATGAATCTGAGGTAAGTTTAGGGCATATCGAACAGCAAAACGGTGTCGATGCCTATGACGCCTTAGTTGGGCGAGTGGATAACAGGACTGCGGCATCCGATGGCATTGCTGCACCGGACCCTGTCGAAGACCCACTGAATGTGATATCTGCCCCCGGTGGTATGCGAAACAACTAGTTTAGGCTTGCCATTTTATCTCTGCGCTTGTTTTTCTAATGTACTCACGTCATAGTGTTGTCCTTGTTGCGATACGGATAAAGCATGGCAGATAAAAAAATAGAAAATATTGAATTGAATGTGACGGAAGATGCTATTGGTGCGTCTTCTGGGCCTTTGGCGCGTCTACGGCGTTACTTTCTAACGGGTATTTTAGTTACTGCGCCGATCAGTATCACAATTTATCTGACATATATTTTCCTTACTTTCGTAGATAGTAAGGTTGTGAGATTTCTTCCAAAGGAGTGGTATGACGCATTATACGGTCATACAACGATACCGGGCTTGGGGCTGTTTATTGTTATTGCGGTCTTCATCGCTATTGGTTGGCTCGCAACGAACTTCCTTGGGCGCATTTTTATTCGTTTATCAGAGTACATCGTTGAACAAATGCCAGTCGTGCGCACTTTATATGGCGCGATTAAGCAAATATTTGAAACGATCATGGCGAGTCAGTCTAATGCGTTCCGTGAAGTGGTTATGATGGAATATCCGCGTAAAGGTGTGTGGTCTATTGGTTTTGTCACCGGAACAACACAAGGTGAGGTTCAGGGGCACACGGCGCAAGAAACGGTCAATGTTTTCGTGCCGACCACACCCAACCCGACGTCAGGTTATTTATTGTTCGTTCCCAAAACGGAGCTAAAATACCTTGATATGAGCGTGGAAGAGGGCGTAAAACTGGTTGTTTCTGCTGGTATTATTACACCGGACGAGAATAAGAAGAAGCTAAAAGACAAGAAGAATAAAGACGCATAAGGTAAGGCCATGTTTGATCTTATTAAATCTATACAGTCACGTGATCCTGCAAAACCAACATTTGGGGAAGTGTTCTTTGCTTATAACGGTTTTCATGCAGTGACATGGCACAGGATGAATAACTGGTTATGGCACCTTGGGTTGCGCGGGTTAGCGCGGTTTTTTGCTAATGTTTCGCGGATGTTTACGGGGATTGAAATCCATCCTGAAGCCACCATAGGTAAAAACTTTTTTATTGATCACGGTACAGGCGTTGTTATCGGACAAACTGCTATTATCGAAGATAATGTCACAATTTATCATGGTGTGACCCTTGGTGGTGTTGGCAAAGTGGGGGCGGTAAACGGTAAACGTCACCCGACCCTTAAAGAAGGTTCAATCGTTGGTGCGGGCGCGCAAGTCCTTGGTGATATTACGATTGGTTGCTGTGCCAAAATCGGTTCAAATTCAGTGGTGACCTCTGATATTCCAGAGGGCGCAACAGCCATCGGCATTCCCGCGCGGGTCATTGGCGGTGATGATAAGGCGCGTGCATACGGTATGCCATCCCGCAAGGAGATGGAAGATGTGACCTTCACGATAGATTGCATCATCCGTGAGATGAGCAAAATCAAGCGTGAGCTGAACATTGATGAAAATGCACCGGAAAGCATCGGAGATTGCATGAGTAAGAACAGTAAGACCGCGGCAGAGTAAGTCACCCCCCTCGAAAATACTTAATCGCCTGATCGCGTTCAAAAAGATAGAGCAGGGTTTTGAGCGCTGACCCGCGCTCAGATTCCAGTTTTGGGTCTTGGCTGATAATCAATTTCGCATCATCACGCGCCGTTGCCAGTAAATCACTATGCGCCGCAAGGTTCGCGAGTTTAAAGTCGGTGACGCCGCTTTGCTTTGTACCGAGGATATCGCCGCTGCCGCGTAATTCCAGATCTTTTTCGGCAATCACAAACCCATCTTCCGTATCACGCATGATGCTCAAACGCTCCTTCGCAATTTCGCCCAACGGGCCGGAATAAATCAGGAAACAATATGATTGCTCTGCCCCACGACCGACACGCCCGCGCAACTGATGAAGCTGCGAGAGGCCAAAACGCTCCGCATGTTCAATCACCATAATCGTGGCTTCGGGGACGTTGACACCAACCTCAATCACGGTGGTGGCAACGAGTATATCCAACGCTCCGTCCGCGAACTTCGCCATAACGTCGTCTTTTTCGGCAGGTTTCATGCGTCCGTGAATAAGGCCAATGCGCTCCCCGAAGGTGGTCTTGAGGATGTCATAGCGTTCTTCCGCCGCGGCTAGATCGAGCACTTCCGACTCTTCAACCAGTGGACACACCCAATATATGCGCACGCCTTCGGTGATCTTACGCTGTAGCCCCGCCACGACTTGATCCATTTTATCCTTAGAAAACAGCATGGTTTCAATCGGTTTGCGCCCCGGTGGTTTTTCATCAATCTTCGAAACTTCCATATCACCATAAGCAGTCAGGGCAAGGGTGCGTGGAATAGGGGTCGCGGTCATCACCAGAATATCGGTGCCTTTGGTTTTATTGGACAGCTCCAGGCGTTGGTGCACGCCGAAACGGTGTTGCTCATCAATTACCGCAAGGCCGAGGTCATGATAGTCCACATCGGGCTGGAATATTGCATGTGTACCGATCACCACTTGCGCGATGCCGTCTTTAATTTGTTTAAGGATAAGATCACGAGATTTACCTTTATCACGACCGGTTAGCGTCACAGAGCGCACGTCCGCCGCCGCAAGCCATTCTTTCATACTTTGTTCATGTTGCCGCGCGAGGATTTCAGTCGGTGCCATAATGGCGGCCTGCGCGCCACTCTCAACCGCGTTCATCATAGCCAATGCCGCAACAATTGTTTTCCCGCTGCCGACATCCCCTTGTAATAACCGCAACATACGCGCCTGCGTGCTCATGTCTTGGTCAATGTCATGAAGGGTGCGTTTTTGTGCGCCTGTTAATTCAAACGGCAGAACGCTTTCTATCTTTGCGCGTAAATCTTGTGATTGCGGGAAGCTGCGGCCGTTGATTTTGCGCTGTCTGTCGCGCACCAACGCAAGGGTGAGCTGATTGGCGAGTAACTCATCATAAGCAAGGCGCGATCGTACCTTATGCAATGGCTCCAAATGGTCTTCATCTTCAGGGGTGTGCAATGCCTTTAGGCACACATCCCAATCATCCCATGACTCGCGCTTTTTGTGCGCATCATCCAGCCATTCCAGTAGTGGCGTAATATAATCAAGCGCAGCATTCTGTGCCTTGCGCATGACTTTATTGGTCACACCTGCGGTTAGGGGGTAGATTGCCTCAACGGTTTCAAGCGTTTCACGCTCTGACGGTTTCGCAACATCGGGGTGCATTATTTGCGGTTGTCCTTGATAATATTCGATCTTCCCGCTGATGATGACAGGTTGTCCGATGGGGAGGAGCTTTTCGAGCCATGCTTTCTTGGCATGAAAAAACACGAGCGTGATGCTCCCGCTATCATCAGTACATTTCACGCGATAGGGCAGGGATTTACGCGCATTGGGGAAATGCTTTTCCACGTGCACTTGTGTGGTCATGACTTTGCCATTGGGCGCATCGGACAGGGGACAGGTGAAACGACGGTCAATAAAATCAACAGGGGCATGAAACAACAGATCAAGCACTTTTGGCCCGCCAATCAGGCTTTCCATCAATTTACCATTGCGCGGTCCCACACCGGGAAGGGTGGTAATGGCACGAAATAGCGGATCAAGCTCGAATGGTCGTTGACTCATGGTGGTTTAACTGCTCATATTTTTTGGCAACAAGGATAGGCTACTATGGAACCCGTAGGAAAAAAAGACGAAACCATTGAAAATAAGCGCAGGCGGTTGATTTTCCGCTCCGGCCATCGTGGGACAAAGGAAATGGATTTGATTTTAGGGTCATTTGCGGCGCAAAACGTGCCGAATTTTAGTGAAGAAGAGTTGGCGGCGTATGATCTGCTCCTGACGAATAACGACCCTGATCTCTATAATTGGATCACGGAAAAAGAAACGGCGCCAGAGCCTTTGGCCTCCTGCAGCGTGTTTCAGAAATTGTTGGGGTATGAGGTTGTTTAAAATGGCAGCTCATTCATGTCCAAATTGTAAAAGTATTAGTTTTGTTACAGTTTATGAAAGGCTTTTAGGAAGTCACTTTTCTTTTGTATGAAGTGTTGATGGTCTTTGTGGTTTAGTTCTCTGCGCGACTCAGTAAAGGCGGGCATTACATAACCCCAGTTTGTATTCTTGGCAAAGGCAATAACCACATCGACATAGCTATTTTCCCAACGGTTATCAATTTTATAATTTTTATCGGATGCTTCGACCGTTTTAACTTGGATGCGGTGATAATTGGGGCCGTCTGAAATTAAAATATCTGTTTTGTGGGCGTTGTCTAACACTGGTAAGAAGACTTGCCAGCCATCCTGCATAAGCCAACTGACAACCAGACTTTCATAAGATGAGTTTTTAAGGGCCGTGTGCGTGCCATCTTTTGTTTGGGTCATTCTTATCGGCAAAAGAGGGGATCCTTTTTAATGGGCGCTTACGCTTCGTTAAAAATGTATCTAAACCATGTCTAT
>CAXHFH010000134.1:0-4741 GCA_964015995.1 uncultured Alphaproteobacteria bacterium | reverse complement strand
CAATGGTTTGTGTGGCATGTTTCAGCAAAACTACATTTCCAGCAATCAGCGCCGGTGCCACGGCATTTATCGCCGTCATAAAGGGATAATTCCACGGCGCGATGACCAGCACCGCCCCATGCGGCACGCGTTTTATATATCGCTGAAATTTATTGCTATCTTCGATAGCGATGGGTGCCAGACTGCGCGGTGCAATATCTGCCATAAAGCTCGCACGCTCTTGAAAACCACCAAATTCACCACCGTAACGGACAGGCCGCCCCATTTGCCATGCCAATTCTGGCACAATATCATCATTTTGCTGCCCAATAATATCTACTGCCGCTTGCACCAAATTTATGCGTTCAGCAAGTGGTCGCGCCGCCCAATGAGCTTGCCCCGCATGCGCCTTAGCCACAGCTTGTCTGGCCGCCTCCAACGATAATGCCTCACGCACAGCATAAAGGGTGCCATCAACTGGTGAGATGCATTTTAATGCCACTGACATATTTAGGCTCTCTCGAATCCTCGACGCACCTCATAATCGGTGACCTTACTGTCAAAATCCTCCTGTTCCCAGCGGGCCGCCCGCACATAATGATCAACCACCGCATCACTCATCGCCGTACGAAGCATTTCCGACTGATCAAGTGCAACGGCTGCGTCGCGCAGGCTGGAAGGAATTGAACGTGCGGCATCTGCTTGATAGGCATCGCCTGTGAATTCGGCTTCTAGTGTTAAATTGTCTTCAATACCCTTTAGCCCGGCGGACAATTGACTTGCCAGTGCCAAATAGGGATTAAGATCAGACCCACCAACACGACATTCAACCCGAATATTCTGGCTATTCTCGGCAACCACACGGTAGCCAGCCGTCCGATTATCAATCGACCAAATTGCTTTGGTTGGCGCAAAGGTGCCAACCTTGAAGCGCTTGTAGGAATTTACATAAGGAGCTAAGAAATAGGTCGTATCATCTGCATAGGTCAAAAGCCCAGCAAGATAGCTTTGCATTATTTTTGACATGCCATGTGGTTGTGCCGGATCAAAAAAAACCGCCTCGCCATCTACGCTTCGAAGCGATTGGTGAATATGGCTTGATGAGCCGGCATAATCGTGATGCCATTTTGCCAAAAATGTAATCGCCCGGTCATTTAAAAAGGCAATTTCCTTTACCGCATTTTTGACCATAACATGCACGTCCCCCATACGTAACGCATCAGCATAATGAACATTGATTTCAGCCTGGCCAGCATCGGCTTCGCCCTTGGTGTTTTCAACGATGATACCGGCACCATGCAGCCCATTACGGATTTGCCGCATTAGGCTCTCTTCTTTTGTCGTCTGAAAAATATGGTAATCTTCATTGTAGGGGCTGATGGGCGTCATGGCATGATATTCCGCATCGCGGATGGTCTCGAAGGTTTCTCGAAACACAAAAAACTCCAGCTCGGTGGCGGCCATCATGGCCAGCCCCAGATCTGCCGCCCGTTTGAGCTGTTGCTTTAGCACGGTACGTGGGGCATGCGGCACCAGTTCATGCGTATGATGATCTAGCAGATCACACAATACTAACGCAGTACCCTCTAGCCATGGCAAAACACATAATGTGTCAAGATCGGGCCGCATTACATAATCGCCATAGCCAGCTGACCAGCTTGTTGACTCGTAGCCATCAACAGTTTCCATTTCAAGATCAGTGGCAATTAGGTAATTACAGCAATGTGTCTCTTCCCAAGCATTATCAACAAAAAACTTCGCGTGAAACCGCTTACCCATCAGACGTCCCTGCATATCGGGAAAGGCCGCAATAACCGTATCAATGCTGCGATTAGCAACAGCAGCACGCAGTGATTTCATTGAGAGAATTTCCGACATAAATTTTAGCCCCCCTTTGTTTTATGCTTGTTAAGTCGAGTAAGGCATGAGACCTTAAAACAAGCAATCCGTATAAGACTAAATTTAAAACTTTATGAAAATTTTTATAACGTAAGCCAGTGCTTCTTTTTCGACAAGAGTTTGGAACTTCATATCTACATTTCTCATGATCCAGAAAGTATTAATTACTAATCTGACACCAACTAGACCCGCAGCCTACGGTTTCGTTTTGGTATCAAAAAAACTCAACTGCTTGGCGATTTGAACGGTTTTATTTGCAGCTTTGCGGACTCTTTGCCGCTTTCGACTGCCCAGCTTAACGTAGATCTTTTTAGCCTCATCACGAAACCCAGCGGTTTTACGCGCTGTTGCAATTCGTGCGCGGGCCGCCTGCACCGCGGTCTTGTGATCGACGATAGGTGCCGGGTAGTGCTGGTCAATCACACACCCTACACGGCGTTGCATCTCAGCATCCATTTTTGCTGGTTCATGAACCCACATAGCAGACAAATTTTGCAATTCTGGCACCCAACGCCTGATAAATACACCCTCCGAGTCATGATCCATTGATTGCTTAATTGGATTATAAATCCGCACCGCATTAATGCCGGTGATACCCGACTGCATCTGGATTTGGCTGTAGTGAACGCCGGGCTCATAATCAGTAAATAATCGATCTAAAAAATGACCGGTCCGGCGCCAGTCGATGCCCAAATGATAACTTGCAAAGCTCACGAGCATGGCTCGCATCCGGAAGGTAAGCCAGCCCTCATGTATAAGATTGCGCATACACGCGTCAATAAATGGATAGCCTGTACAGCCGGTTGACCATGCCGCAAAAAGATCGTCCTCATTAGCCACCACCGGCATGTTACGGAAAGCTGGGTGCATGGCATCAGTTTCAATTTTTGGCTGGTCTTCTATTTTTTGCATAAAATGACATCGCCATGACAATCGAGAGTAGAATGCTGATAAATTACGTTTCCATATTTTTGTATCTGCTTCCGATAATTTAGTTCGGCGGTTTTGAACCGCCTTCACAATTTCACGGGCCGATAATGTGCCCCATGTCAAATGTGCTGACAGGCGTGAACAATGAAACTCAGATGGGCCGGGTGCCGATAACCGATACAAATATTCCCGACCACGCGTAGTTAGGAAACTATGTAGTATCTCTTCACCGGCTCGGCGCCCGCCAGTTTGGGTCAGCCCTGGCACATCTTCACCAAATAAAGCATCATCTTTCGCAAGGATTTTACCAGGCTCAATAGCCAGTGGCGTCAACTGATCCAGGCTACTTATCAAAGGGGCGGCCATGCGCTGATTGCGCTGGCGTGCCCATCCATCACGGTCACGGAGACGGCGCACAATCCCGTTTGTTGGATATTCATGAAATTGAATGGCGTGAGTTTGGCACCAATGACGTACAATTTCATCGCGCTGATATCCCCATAAATTGCTGGTTTCCTCATGCGCATAAATGCCCTTAATTTTATAGTCATCTCTAATGGCGTCAAAAACATCAATGATTGGACTAGTGCGCACAACCAGCGGCTGGCCCAGAAAAGCGCAATCCTCTCGTAGCTCAATCAAACTATCATGGATAAAATGCCAATGGCGGCGCGATGCAGTTGGTTGCCGCCAATAATCGGGTTCGATGACAAAGAGCGGCAGAATCGGCAAGCCATCAGCGCGAGCTGCAGAAAGCGCTGCGTGATCATGGACGCGTAAGTCGCGTTTAAACCAAACGATCGATACGGAGGTCTTCATACTGAGTAAATAGTCATGTGATTAAATTGGTCAAGGTATTTACTAATCTCGTTGGTTTATCACAACCTAACCCTAACAGTGCTGCCGTGGGGGCTAAATATTGTTTCGAACACCCAATCAGAGAGCCGAAACAGATTTAAATACCCTTTAATTGTTTGGATCAAAATTTTATTGCTTTTGTGTAATATCACTTCAAGATGAAGACATTGATAAGGAGGAAAATAATGAGTAAAAATCCTAAAACTGGACAATCGACAGCACGAGCTGCAAGGCAGTTCAAGCGTCGTATGTTACTAAAAAGCGGTGTTGCATTAGCAGCTTTGACGCCCGTTGTGCCACTTTATGTTAAAAATGCATTCGCTGCTTCAAGCGGGCAACTCAACGTACTGATGTGGGGTGAATATTTGCCCGACTCAGTGGTTTCAGATTTTAAGGCCAAAACAGGCATCACCATCAACCACACAAAAATTGGTGACAACGGTGAAATCATTTCGAAGATGAAAGCAGGTGGTGGCGCCGGATATGACCTTGCTAGCCCGACCAATATGCGAGCTCTTCAGTGGGAAAATCTGGGCGTTCTAGCGCCATTCGATATGAAGCGTATAACAAACATTGGCAATGTTAACCCAGGCATGGTCGCCGTTGGCGAGCGCGACTGGAACTTTGGCGGTAAGGGATCACATTGGGTGCCACAACTCTGGGGAACTGAGTCAATTTCTTGGCGCACAGATAAATGGTCTCCAAACGGATTGCCAAGCTTTGGCGACATCTGGGAGCCTGATCCAGCAATTAGCGGCGCTTTCATGATGGGTAGAACATATTCCATGATGACAGGTTGTGGCATCTGGATGCACCATCAAGGCAAAATGGACTTCTGGTCATCATATAAAGACGAAGCAACCATGCGGAAAAACTGGGAGACCATCACAGAATATTGCATCTCTAAAAAAGGCAATTTGGTGAAATTCTGGTCCGGTGGTGATCCGCAAAAGCAAGGCTTTACATCTGATGGTGTTGTTGTGGGTCAAACATGGGATGGCCCAATTGTGTCGATGATGAAAGCGGGTGAGCCCGTTGCCTATCAGACCACTAAAGAAGGCGCTTTGGCGTGGGT
>CAXHFH010000133.1:0-4775 GCA_964015995.1 uncultured Alphaproteobacteria bacterium | reverse complement strand
CGCTTCGGTTGGAGATTGCCGCGTTAACTCTAACGCCTCTTGCGCCACCGCTTGTCCCTGCTCGACCAAACTGGTCAGGGCTTCTATCCCTGTTTCTGCGGCTTGAACGGTGCGAATACTCTGCCCTAAACCATCCAAAAGACGCAATAAATCCGCGGATCTATTATCGAGTGATTGTGCAGCGAAGAAATTTTGGGGATTATCGAGGGCGCTATTGACGCTTTTTCCTGTGGCCAAACGCAAGGTGACTTCATCCAAACGCCTTTGCGTTTGCTTAATACTCAGAAGGTTCTCACGCAGAGAACTGGTTAAAACAATGTCACTTGCCACTTTTCTATCCTAGAATAAGCTTTAATCAGTATTTTAATGGGACTTCTTTCCCATTTTTTTTACAATTGTACCACACACCCGATAAAATTATGTTAATTAGAGCTAAATTTTATTTATACATGGCTTAACAATGCATTATGAGATGATTCTGTTGAATGCCATAGTATTTTCGCCAGTGTTATACCCAGACTATAACAATGTAACCTAAAGGCTATAATTAACCTTACGTAAACTTTTTTCATAATATAATAATACTATTATCAGTTGTGTGCGAGGGAAACGATAATGCCTTATCTTTTTATGTTGGTGGACGATAATGAAGGCGACCACTTTTTAAATGAATATTCGATATCAAGTTTTGATAAAAATATTGACGTTATAAAAGCTTATAACGGACAAGATGCGCTTGATAAGTTATCGGCGATTGAAAAACAGCCTGACTATATTTTTCTGGATTTGAATATGCCAAAGATGGATGGCTTTGAGTTCTTGAACAAGTATTATGAAAGATCAGATGCAAACGCATCTATCGTTATTCTAAGCTCCTCTTCTTTGGAGGCAGATAAACAAAAAGCCAGTGTCTTTGATAAGGTGGTTTCATATTGTTCGAAACCCTTAAAAACCGAAGACCTACATTCGGTGATGAATTTACAAATAGCGCATTGAGAAATCGAAAACGACCTCCCCACGCCACACTGACACGTCGCGAACACTAAGCCGCAGCTTTTTGCGCTTTCTTTTCCTGTTTGCGATATTGTTCTTCCGTTTCGAAGATGTAATCACGGGTTAGTTCGGTGGCTTCACGTGTGCGGGAAAGCTGCATCTGGAAGACCATCTGTGCCCCCGTACGGAACATTGTCTCCGCACTTAACAGATAAAATTCCCACATACGGCAGAAACGTTCATCATATAACTCGGCGATGCGTTCGCGGTTTTTCTGGAAACGCTTGTTCCATTCCACAAGCGTATCCGCGTAGTGAACGCGTAGAACCTCAACATCACTCACCCAAAGGTGCTGACGCTCGGTCGCGGCGAATGTTTCAGAGAGAGCCGGAGAATACGCACCTGGGAAAATATATTTACGCAACCACGGGCTCGCCACCGATGGCGGGCTCATGTGACCGATGGAATGCACGACTGCAAGACCATCATCTTCCAGCATTTCAAAGACTTTGCCGAAATATTCATCATAGCGCGTTACACCGACATGCTCGAACATGCCCACGGATACGATGCGATCAAAACGTTCATTCACTTCACGGTAATCGCGAAGCTCAAATTTTACGCGATCGGACAAACCAAGCTCCTCAGCGCGCTTAACAGCAACCGCGTGTTGCTCTTCGGATAGGGTTACACCGAGCACTTCAACGTCGGCTTTTTGCGCCAGATACAGCGCCATACCGCCCCAACCACAACCAATATCCAGAATACGTTGCCCATCTTCCAATTTCATTTTTGCGGCGATGTGACGTTTTTTCTTCTCTTGCGCTTCTTCCAGTGTTTCATCACCATTTTCGAAATAAGCGCAGGAATATTGCATATCCTCATCCAGAAACAGTTTGTACATCTCCGCCGAGAGATCGTAATGATGCGCGACATTTTTTTGCGCTTTGCCGATGGGGTTATGTTGTTGTACGGAGCGCACGGTACGGGAAACGCGTCTTAAAACCTTTTGCAGCGGGTATGAGGCCATGCCGCCGCGATTGATTGAAAAGAGATTTAGAAACCCCTTCAAGTCACAATCTTCAAAGGTAAGCGTGCCATTCATATAGGCTTCGCCGGTGTGCATTTCAGGATTACGAAACATCTTAAGGGGAAGCGACGGATCATGCAGGCGAATGGTCGCAACAGGCTCATCCGTACCTTTGAACTCCGTGAGTGTACCATCGGATTCAATGACGCGCAGCGTACCCTTTTTGATAAACCGCGACAGCATGTTCGACAGTAACGTCATGCCAAGGGAATTGATTTTTGATTTTACAGGATTGCTCTGTTTGTTTTCCTGTTCGGGCGCTGCGCTCATGTTTTTGATCCTTCATCATTTGCTTGAATATTCTTACATGAATGCCAAAGCGTTACATAGGGCTTACTTAAATAATCGCAATTACAAAGAAAGCCGAACATAGCGAAATCTTTATTGATTTTTTATATACTTAATCTTCCTATATGTAACTCGCAGAGCGCATTGTGTAAGATTTTTTCACCGTTCCATTCATTACATTTTTCAGTTTTTCAGTGGAATTGTAAGTTTAAAAACAGACCCCTCATCAAGGCTTTCAAAGCCAATATCACCGTTCAGAATATCCGCACTTTTTTTCGTCATGTACAACCCTAAGCCAGAGCCAAAAGCGTCTCGAGGATGGAAACGTTTAAACATTTGAAAAATATTATCTTGTTGGTTTTCCGGTATCCCCAGACCATTATCACGCACTTCCAGAACGAAGTTATTATCGTGATCATACGTTGATATTTCAACGAAAGGATCATCCCGTTCCAAATTTTGATATTTCACCGCATTAGAGATCAAGTTCTCCACGATAAGAACAACACGCCCCTTCTTAGCAAAGAGCGTATCCGAAAAACGAATATCCTGCCTTATATCCAAGCGCTCAAAGTGATCCATATGCTTCAGTTTATCTAACGTCTCATTAAACAACGTTTCGAAATCAATCGCCTCTTCGCCTTCTTCTTCATTCTTGGCGCGGCTTAACTGGAGGATGCCAACAATAAGGCGTTCCAGTGATTCCAAAGATGTTCGTCCATGCTGAATACATTGAAGCGCGGTATCAACGTCACCAGAGCGGATTGTTTCTTCTGTCATATTAAGCAAGGCCATCGAAGACACAATCGGTGAGCGCAAATCATGTGATACACGGTAAGAAAATTCTTCAAGCTCATCGTTAGACTTATTGAGTTCCTCAATCAGTTGCTTTTTTTGAAAATTTGCTTTTCGAAGCTCCAAAAGACTAACAACATTTTCAGACAAGATTGTAAGGGATTTGATCTGCTCAGAGCTTAGCTGTTTTGGCTTCGTATCAATCGCACATAACGTCCCCAGTGAAAATCCGTCAGATGTGTTAAGCGGACATCCTGCGTAAAAACGAATATCAGGAGCGCCCGTGACCAACGCGTTATCTGAAAACCTGTCATCGAGCGTCGCATCTTCTACAATCAGAGCTTCGTTTGGATCTAAGATAGCATGCGCACAGAAAGCAAGTTCACGAGGCGTTTCATCTACCGCCAGACCTTTCTTGGCCTTAAACCATTGCCTGTCATCATCAACGATACTGACCAAAGCAATCGGCGTATCACATATGAATGACGCCAAATGAACGATATTGTCGTATTCCTGCTCGGATAAGCTATCAAGGATTTCATAACTTTGAAGAGCCTGAAGCCTCTCTTTTTCATTTTCAGGTTTTTGTGCTTCTGGCATTCATTATCCGTATGATGATCGTATAGAAGATTCTACTCGACTGAGTTATCGATAAACGAGCATACCAAAAAACAGAATGGATTTATAGCTCACTACACTTTTTTCGAAGGATTAAGGTAATCTCGCACGTTTCATCATACATACCACTAAGATAAAAGGAAAAAACATGTTTCACCCTATCAAATCTCACGGTGCGCTGTCTTTGGTACTTATTTTATTATTTATCTGTGCGCCGAGCGTTTCGGATGCGCGTGACGGTAAAATCAAAAATAAGATCATCGAAAAGGCCATCAAGAAAAAGATGGAAACCAGAAAGCAAGAAGATACAAACAAGGGTTCAAAAGAGGGATTATACACAAAAGGGAAAGGCCAATCAGTAAACGAAACCATCGGGGATCGTAGCTTCATCGCCTATATTCCAAATTCTTATGATAACCGTAAAGGCCTCCCCCTACTCGTCGTTATGCATGGCGGTTTCGGCAGTGGGGCACAAATCAAAAACTATATCGGGCTAGAGCCTTTTGCAGATCAATATGGCTTTATCGTTGCCTATCTCGACGGAACGCAGGTTGCAGCAAAGCTCCCCGCGAAATTCAAGGGATGGAACGCGGGTGAATGTTGCGGCCAACCACAAGCCAAAAACATCGATGATGTTGGCTTTATCGGGAATGTCATTGATACGATGCACAGTAAATACGGCATTGATAAAGGGCATGTTTATGGCACGGGGCATTCCAACGGCGCGATGATGACACAGCGCGTCATGTGCGAAACGAGTTTGTATAAGGACGCCATCACCCTCTCCGGTACTTTACAGATGAATGTAAAAACCTGCCCCCACGCGAAGGGCAGCCACATCATGAACATTCACGGCGCGCAGGACACCAACCTGCCGATTGAGGGCGGACACACAAAAACAGGCGCAAACAAAAAGACGAATTATAAATCGCAGGAATATACGAAGGGCGTTTTCAGTCAATCAGGCGTAGAATATGAACTCCTGCTGCTT
>CAXHFH010000132.1:0-4795 GCA_964015995.1 uncultured Alphaproteobacteria bacterium | reverse complement strand
CTACACCTCTGGATTCGTCGGCAGCGTCAGATGTGTATAAGAGACAGATCTCAGTGGGCGATAGAGCGCCAACTGGGTACGGAAGGTGGTTCGTCCGCACGGGCCTCTGTTGGTGATAAAGAAGGACGCTGGCGTAATTTTGTAGACACTTATTGTGATCCCAAGGATAATGGGTGGGAAGGTGCCGGTTCCGGTTTGGATTATGCTTGTGATAGAGATGGCCCGGGACCTGGTTTGAATTTAGGCGCTGTTGATAGAAGGCGCGTCAATATGGATGTTGATTATACGCGCTTGGTTGAAATGCCCAGAACGCTAGACATTGACTTTAGTTCGCCGCCTGCTCCTAACCTCTCTGATGATGAAGAAGATGTTTTGGCTTTGTCGGCAAATCTTTACGGGAGTACGGCACCATCCAGAAAACTTTCTTTTGATATATTGGATGATTATCCTACAGCGCGTTTGCTTTACATGGATCTCAGAAGTGTTGTTGCGAAACGTGACGTTGCTATGAACAGTTTTAATTCGATCGTTTCAATGAAGGCTGCCGGTACGAGTGGTGCAACAACGGGCGGTAATACTGCAGCTTATTTAGCGGCTGTGATGAAAGATTTGATGCCGACGGCGACTGATGATGAGATATTTGAGATTATCGGTGAAGATCCTAGTTATTATGCTCAATTGGAAATTTTGGGTAAGAAAATATTTGAAAACGCTGATTTTTACGCAAACTTGTATGACACCCCTGCCAATGTTCAACGTAAGAGCGTTGCCATGAAAGGGATCGAATTGATGCTTGATCGGGCTTTGTTTGAAAGCGAGCTTCGTCAGGAAATGATGTTGTCTGTTATGTTGTCGAGTGAACTTAATAGAACTCAGAAAAGCGTTGGTCATGAGATGAAGGCGAAAACTAAGAAGTGATGTTTATGAAGTCAAAAATTACTTTTTTAAAACAATTAAAGCGCGGTGCAGTGGCATTGTGCTTATTGTTGGCTGTTTTTCTCTCAGGGGTTTCTACATCACAAAAAGCATTGGCATGTGATAGCTGTTACGCCGCGGTATCTAGTGCTGACTCCAATATATGGCAAGAATCTCAAGATAACTTTGACCGCTATCTTGATCGTGAGTTTAAGCGTGTGGAAGAGTTCATCATTCAAGAAATGTGGGAACAAAGTATTTTGCCCGTTATGATGGAGGCGGCAACGCAGTTTACTGCCGTGGCTCTTCAGCAAGCCATGATGATTGGTATGTTTATTGATGCCGAAAGTCAGTTAGACGCGCAAAGGTTATTGCAAGAGTTGCGTGCTAAAGTGCACAAGGACTATCATCCTAGCGTTGGAATGTGTGAGTTTGGCTCCGTTGTTAAAAGCTTGGCCGTTACTGAATTAAGAAATGAAATATTTCCTATCGTATTAAGCAAGCGTTCCAGAGATAGGCAGCTTGGTAAAGGTGAAGCTTCTGGTCAATACGGTAATGACCTTGATCATGCCAACAGAATTAGACAATTCTCTCAGTTATTCTGTAATGAAAAAGACAGACAAAGTGCTCTAGAGGCGGTGTGTACAAACGCTGTTTCATGGGGGAATGCTGCTTTTGACCAACCTGCAAGGTTGCGTATGAACAAAGACATTGATTACTTTGAGCTTATGGAATCGCCTTGGAACATCGGGCTGGACTTTACTAATCAGGATATTGTTGATTATGCAGCATCGCCTCAAATTCTTAATCAAGACGAAGAGCATCTTATGGCGATGTCCAGTAACCTTTTTGGACACACAATTTTCCCGAGACCGCCTGCGATTCTTTTGAAAAATGATCCCGATAAAGCAGTGTCGGCAATGCAGAAATTATACTTGGACATGCGTGCGATTCTTGCGAAAAGAAGTGTCGCGGAAAACAGTCTTTACGCGATTGCAGCATTGAAAGCTGGTGCGCCGGTTTCATCTGCGCCATCAGGGGGCGCTGGCGCATGTCATGATCCTGCGAATTCCGGGTCTACGGGCTGTAGCGAATGTGTTGAAGGTGACGGCGTGACGTGTCCAACGCCTGCGGCTGTAACTGTACAAGATGCTCCTGGTGGCCCTATCAATTCTAGGGTGTATATGGAACATATCTTGGCAGAGCTTGGCGTTCCTGCGCCGGAAGTTTTGGATATGCTCGGGTATAATCCGAGTTATTTTGCGCAAATGGAAGTTTTGACAAAGAAAATTTATCAAAATCCAGATTTTTACACAAACCTGTATGACAAGCCTGCAAACGTGGAAAGAAAAACGGTTGCACTTCAGGCTATTAAGCTCATGCAAAAATTTGATATGTTAAAAAGTCACCTTCGTGGAGAGGCGACCGTTTCCATCTTGTTGGAACTCGCTGTTGAGGATCTCCAGAATGAGGTGGAAGACCAGATCAAAGCTCTGGGAGGCGGTTAGTAAAGAGATATGATTTCATTTTTTAATAGAAACAGTTTCAGAACTCTTAAGGTCATGCTTGCCCTTTCGATCATCTTTGTGGGTATGGCCGCGGTGATGACAACCGCGCCTGAGCCTGCTCAGGCCATTTGTTGTGATGATTGTTGTCTTTGTCTTACGGACACGATTCCAGAAGATTTCGTTCAGTGGATTCAAACGGCCTTGACGATTAATATTTATATCTGGATCAATCTTTTCCTTCACCAGTTAATTTGGTTTGATATTACATATTGGGAACAGAATATGTTGCCGACATTCATGCATATGGGGACGCAGTTGTCTTCTGTTGGTATGTTGCAGGTCATGACAATCGGGAAATTTATGGATGCAAAAGAGCAGCTTGAAACACAGCGTCTTCTGCAGGAATTACATGCCCGTGCGAGTAAAGATTATCATCCGAGTGTCGGTATGTGTGAATTCGGTACGCGCATTACTAGCCTTGCTGCGAGTGAGCGTAAAGGTGAAGCAAATGCGTTGATTTTGAATGAAAGATCAACAGATAGATTTATGGGGCATGTTGACACGGCCGCTCAATCGGGTGTTAAGGGAGATGTTTCAGTAAGACTTGGCCGTTTCCAAAGCCAGTTCTGTGATACGTTCGATAACGGTAACGGATTATACTTTATGTGTCCTGATCTTAGAGCACCCCAGCCAGGTGCAGTTAAAAATAGATTTAACAAAGATATTGATTATCAAAGAACGATCCAAAACCCGTGGACGATAGAGCTTGATCTGACTGCTGGTGGTAACCCGTCTGAAAATGATGAAGAAGTGGTAGCCATGGCGAACAATCTGTACGGGTTTGATTCCTTTGATCGTATTGATTCTGCGGATTTGCAAAATAATCCGAATGATGATGTTTCTAATGCGCAACAGGCATATTTGAATTTCCGTGCGGCGGTCGCCAAAACTAAGGTTGCAGAAAACAGTTTCAATGCTTTGATGGCAATGAAGGGTGAAGGAACCGCAGGATCTAGAGCGTTTATAGCTGCATATCTTGAAGAATTAGGTATTCCTGCATCCGAGATCGATTTATTCCTTGGCGTCAATCCAAGTTATAATGCGCAGATGGAAATTCTTACGAAGAAGGCCTATCAAAGCCCGCTATTCTATACCAATTTATATGACAAGCCTGCCAACGTAGAACGTAAAGGTGTTGCGATGCAGGCAATCGGACTTATTCAAAAGTTTGATTTACTTAAAAGTTATCTAAGAACAGAATCATCTTTGTCTGTTCTGTTGGAGCTATCAGTTGAGAAGCTTCAAACAGAAGTTGAAGATAATATCCGTGCCTTTGACACGGAAGGCGTAACGCTGAAGGAATGAGGTTTTAAACATGCGTATTTTGAAGCATAAAAAATCGTTACTTATGACATTGTCTGCGTGTGCAGTCGTGGCTTTTGCTGCGTTTGAATGGAGTGGTGCCGGATTTTTATTGTCTAAAAAGCCTATCGCAGAAGTAAAACTTCATGATTTCGTTCCTGGTACAGAAGTTGGTTACCGCATTTTTTCAGGTTCTGAGGTGGTCGCTGAAAGTACAGATGTAATCCAAAAGGATGGTGTTCTTTCTTTGCCGCTTAATGAGGCGATGATTAAGGATAAGGCAGAAGAAATAGTTAAGTATGAACTTAGCTTGCGCGGGCCGGACGCTGATACTGCAGAGGCCGCGTCTGCTGAAATGCTTCGCATATTGCTAAACCTTGATAAATCAACGGGCGATGTTTCGGTCGCGGCATCCGGCCTTGATGAATTTTCTGGTGTGGTTCTGGAACAAGAGGACAAATCGGAAAATTTAGCAGCTGACTGGGCTGGCTTATTCTCGGCGGATGTTAAAAATAGGTCGGAAAAAGGCAAAGCTGGTAAAGATGAAGCAGCGCTAAAACTAGCTTTTCAAAATGCAGGTATAGACGGAGATTTAAGTTCTCTTGATCCGGGTGAAATAGAAGTTTTCTTTGGTTTATTCGGTGACAGTAGCGGATCTGATCTTGCAACCGTTCAAGCCCGTTGGTCTTGGGCACTCATCAGAATGACCGAAGAACTTTCGGCTGTGATGGTTTTGCAAACCCAAATTGTTGGTATGTTTTTCGATGCCAGCATTCAACTGGAAACACAAAGAAAGCATCAGGAATTGATGGCAAGAGCACACAAGGATTATCATCCAAGTGAGCAAATGTGTCGTATCGGTACCTTTATGAGAAGTGTATCAGACAGTGAAACGAAGGCTGAAATTGATAAAAAATTCTTAAATAAGCTCCTCATTGAAGAATATACAGGTGTTAAGGATACCTGTCTCTTATACACATCTCCGAGCCCACGAGACGTCTGAGTATCTC
>CAXHFH010000131.1:0-4825 GCA_964015995.1 uncultured Alphaproteobacteria bacterium | reverse complement strand
GCCAGAGCCTTTATCTTTTTCAATTTTACGTGTGACTTCGATTTCATCTGTCGTGTTATAAGCGGCAGGTGCTTTGCGCGTTGTGTTGTCGAGCAATAAGGACACTTCTGCAAAATTGCGGGCGCTGCGTTTGTCTGTGCCTGCGAAGATAACATCTTCCATGCCACCTCCGCGCATACGTTTGGCAGAGCTTTCCCCCATAATCCAACGCAAAGCCTCAACAAGGTTTGATTTACCACAACCATTGGGGCCAACAACTCCATTCAAGCCAGGACCTATTTCTAGCTCCGCTTTATCTACGAACGACTTAAAGCCGCTTAGCCTGAGTTTGGTAAACTGGATCATTCGATATTAGTTACTCGTTTAAATTAAAGAAGCGCGTTACTGCGCTTCTTTTTCTAATTCTTTATCAAGCATTTCTTTTATTTGCTCATAGGACATTATTTGTACACTAACGCCAACAGGGCTTCCGTCATTTATAATTAAACTTGGAGTGCCTTGAACACCTTTACGTTGGTACGCGTTATGTCCTCGTTGTGCGAGCGATTCTTTTAATTCACGGCTATCTAGGCAATGTTGAAGTTGCTCGCTCGTTGCACCAGTCATCATCGCGTTTTGCTTTAGATACTCCACAAATTTTGGCTGTTTTTTCCACTCGTCCTGATTTTCAAAAACGTACTGAATGAATTTGAAATATGAATCATCCGGTACACATCTCGCGAGAGCGCCGATTTCAATGTCGGCAGCCGATAGAGGGAAGTCATCAAATACCAAATAAGCTTTACCAGTATCAATATAATCTGCTTTGATCTTTTTGAAATTTTCCTTATGGAAGCCGGCACAATGCGGGCAACCGAAAGAGCTATGCTCAATTATCTTAATTGGCGCATTTACGTCACCTAAGATCCTGGGTTTTTTCGCCGCACTAAGGTCAAAGCCCTTATCTTCTTTGGCAACGTTAACTTCAGAAGTGCTTTCCTCGTTTGCATCTGATTTGGATGCCTCTTCCTCTTCCTCTTCCTTGTCATCAGCTGTCATGTCAAGCGGAGCAGCTGCATCTTTATCGTCTTCTGCTGCAACTTCATCAAGAACAGGCTCGTCGATAACTTTGTCATTTTCCACATCGATAAGTGCTTGTTCGATTGCTTTTTCAATTTCTGGGTATGGGTCTGTGCCCGTAACCAAAGCAGAACCATTAAGCACTAACGTTGGTGTGCGGTTCACCCCGTGCTCATCATAGGCACGCTTACTACTAAGGGCTAGGGCTTCTTTCAAAGCCTTATCATTAGCACACTCTTCCACTTGAGCCGCGTCTGCACCGGCCAAAACAGCATTTTTCTTGATTGTTTCGATTTCATCGCTTGTGCCATACCAGTCTGATTGTGTGGCAAAAACAAGCTGAACGAACTTAAAATAAGAGTCATCTGGAACGCATCGTGCGATTGCACCAATGGTCACATCAAGTTTATTACGCGGAAAGTCATCAAAAACAAGATAAGCTTTGCCCGTATCAATATAATCTGCTTTAATTTTCTTGAAGTTCTCTTTATGGAATTTTCCGCAAGCCCCGCATGAAAAGGAGCTATGCTCTGATATTTTTAGAGGAGCAGTTTCATCACCAAGAATTCTTGGCTTTGATAATGATTCTATATCCAAGTTATTTTCTGTGGTCTCACTATGATCATCCGATGCATGGTCATGGCCAGCATGACCTTCTTTCGAAGCGTTTTGCTTTTGATACATCCATGCCCCTGTAAGGCCAGCCAGTAAGATAATCAAAAATAAGATAATACCGAATGACGACTTTTTCTTTTCTTCGGGATTCACTTCTGAATCAGACATAATTCATAACTCCATACAATTTTTTAGATGCCTTATAGCATACATATAAGAAGCAAAAGTCAAGGAATTCAGAGGGTTTGGTGTAATTTTTCCACATTTATAGGCACCGCTATTCTGGGGCGGTAAATAACAAGTCAATTCGGTTGTCTGATTTATTGCTCTTATCTTGCCCCATAGCGCTGAGTGTCAGGCGACTTGGCGATATATTCTTACTCAATAAAAAACGCCTGACTTCTAAGCCACGTGCAAGTGACCTTCGCATGTCGCTGTATTCCTGCTCATCTTCTGGCGCTGCATAGGCCTGAATTTCTATATTTAACGTTGGATTATTTTGAGACAGTTTAACAACATGATCCAACAAAAATTGTTCAAGGGAAGGATCTAGATCAATTTGATCTGACTTAAGGGCAAAACTGATTAATCTTGCCTCACTTGATGCTTTTTTATTTTTGGGTGTTTCGGTAGGCTTTACTATCGGCTTTTTGGGCGGTACGGGAATTATATATGACGGATGATTTGAAAAATCAGGGCGTTTGGGTGGAATTGGGATAGATTCTGCAAGCGCATAGTCAAAAGACGTGATTAAACACAGCAGCGTAATGAATAAAGTATTTTGCTTCATTAAAACTTTAACTGATACGTCCTCTTTTTATGTTGAAGGTTACGCCTTTTTTAAAATCTTGCCGATGTCATTAAATAAACGTTCATTAGCGGCAAGAATGTTTCCTGTATCAACCGGATTGCGACGGATATCATCAATGTCAGTGATAAAGCCTCCGGCTTCTTTTACAATAATAATGCCTGCAGCAACGTCCCATGCCTTAAGGTCACGTTCCCAGAATCCATCACAACGCCCCGCGGCAACATAAGCAAGATCAAGCGCAGCGGCACCAAATCGACGAAGCGCAAATCCTGCATCTTGCATGGCATTATATTCGGCCATGAATTGTTTTCTTTTTTCTACAGCGCGCCTTGGTGCGCCTGTTGCGATTAAGCTGCTTTCGGCGATTTCACGACCTGATGCACGAAGACGACGACGACGCATAAACGAGCCTTTGCCTTTTTCTGCGTGGAATATTTCATCTTTAACAGGATCGTGTATAAGCCCAGCAATCATTTCGCCTTTATGCTCTAAACCGATGGAAATTGCCCAATGCGGTATGCCATGAAGAAAGTTGGTCGTGCCATCCAGTGGGTCGATAATCCATCTAAAGTCTGAGTCTTTACCACCAACGGCGCCGCTTTCTTCCATCAGAAAGTTATAATCAGGACGTGCTTTTTTAAGCTCCTCAAATATAATTTCTTCTGCACGCTTATCTGCGGCAGAAACAAAATCGCCCGGGCCTTTTCTGGAGACTTGCAAATGCTCAACCTCGTTGAAGTCACGCAAAAGTGATCGTGCAGCTTTTTCGCTTGCACGCATCATTATGTTCATAACAGGCGTACTGGTGGCCATTATCTAAATCCTTATAAATATGTGTTAATCTTTGGAACGTTCAACGTAAGTGCCAACACCGTCTTCAAGTTTGACAACAATTTTGGTGCCGGATTCCACATGGGGTGGAACCATGACCTTTTCGCCATTTTCAAGTATGGCAGGTTTGTAAGAGGTCGTTGCCGTTTGACCTTTCACGACAGGTTCTGCTTCGGTGATTTCCATGACAATGCGATCAGGCAGCGTAAAACCTAATGGCTCACCTTCATGGCTCTCAACTTCAATGATCATGCTGTCTTGGAGAAATGCGTGTTGTGGCCCCATTTGCTCTTTGCTCACATTAATTTGATCAAAGGTTTCGCTGTTCATCAAAACAATGTCATCACCTTCATAATATAGAAATTGGTGAGGTATTTGCTCTAAACGGACACGCTCGACGGTTTCTTGCGTACGAAACCTGACATTATCTTTGTTGCCAGTACGAACATCGCGCATTTCCACTTGGGCAACAGATGCGCCCTTACCAGGTTGCTGAATATCGTTTTTCAAAACAACACATAATTTTCCATTATATTCGATCACGTTACCAGACCGTAGTGTGATGGCATTAACTTTCATTATTTCTTATCCGTTAAAATTGCTTTTCCCAAGGATTCAAGTTTTTCTTTTATATCAGGATCTTCGATTTGTTCTAGTACCCCCGACAGATATTTTTTTTCTGTGCCTGTTAGAGGCGCCTTTCTTTTTTTCACGATGACATCAGTTTCTGCAATCTCAGAGACCAAAAATCGTATATCCTTAATCCAATCATCACCAAAAATTGAGTTAATGCGCTCTAAGATAACGCCTTTTTGATAGTTTAAAATAGTTGCGTTTGATGCTGATGTTGCAATATCTAGCGTAGCGTATGGCTTACCGTCCTTACCTTTTTTTCTATAATTTATTTTTAAAGGCTGCGCTTTATCGGCAAAATCGTTCCCCATAACCTCCGTCCATTGTTTTACAAGGCGACCTAATGCAATATACTTTCTGCTAAAGTTCTTTGCGGCAACTCGTGATGTGGATTCGGATAGCGGGCGCATAATCAGTTCTGTTAAATAAGAAAAATTTTAATGTCACTTAATAACACAGTTCAATTACAAAACACAGTTGATCCCAAAACGTTTCGCAAAAAAATGCTGCGTTGGTATGAAAAACACAGGCGTGTTTTGCCATGGCGTGCTTTGCCGAATGAGGTGCCTGACCCATATCATGTTTGGTTGTCTGAAATTATGCTTCAGCAAACAACGGTTCAGGCAGTAATTCCTTATTTTATTAACTTCACACAGAAGTGGCCAACGATTTATGAGCTCGCTCAGGCGGAAAATGATGATGTCATGCATAATTGGGCGGGGCTTGGTTACTATGCTCGAGCTAGAAACCTTCACAAATGTGCAAAGCATATTGTGTCTGATCACAATGGTGTTTATCCTTCCAATCAAACTGAGCTCAAGAAACTATCAGGAATAGGGGAATACCTGTCTCTTATACACATCTCCGAGCCCACGA
>CAXHFH010000130.1:0-4838 GCA_964015995.1 uncultured Alphaproteobacteria bacterium | reverse complement strand
CTACACCTCTGGATTCGTCGGCAGCGTCAGATGTGTATAAGAGACAGAATCGGACGTACCAAATAATCACTGATCCCCATATCGATGAGCGCACGATAGAGATAAACATCGTTCACCGGGCCAATAATAATGGCCGACGTGCCCTCTTCACAATATTCGGCAAGTTCACCGAGTTTCTCGGTAAAGGCATCGTCAATTTCATCTGTTTGAATAATCAAAAGATCAGGTGAAGGTTCCGACTTGAATGTCTCAATCGCGGTTTCAACATCACCCGCTTCGGCCTTGACCTCTACGCGGGCAAAGCGCCAATCTTTCTGTAGTTCGGCAGTCGATACAAGCGTATCTTTGTCTTTTGAAAAAACAAAAAGACGCGCTCCCGGAAGAAGGATATCTGTTGCCTGATGCTCTGCCTCGCTCATTTATTTTTACCTGTATTGGTCCGGTTCGGACATGGAGTTATATTAATTAGAATGTTACCGCCCCCACGATAACATTCAGCTCTTAAGATAATCCTAACAGGAAGATGTTTTTTTTACAGTTTGATGAACAAACTTTTCGGGCGAATTATTCTACTACTCTGAGGCGGTTTCGCCTTCCAGAGATTCATTCGGCGCGCCTGTACGATAAAGGTCAACAACATTCGCTGAAGAACGACCATCCGTTGTATCATCTTGCGTACCACGACCAAGCAAATGCCCGGGTTTCGCGACTTGGCGCGCGATCAGCGTATCAACGCCACAACCAATCTTATATTTTTCATCATTTTCCAAAGGCGCATTATTGATTCCAGGCATATCATAGTCACACCCTTCCGGCGCGTGTGCCGTATAGGCATCGTATGATACTAAAAGTCTTGCCTCATCGCCTTGAGATTTAATCGGCATAACACCGGCCTTTACATTGGTAATGCCGTAATCACGCATAGATGATGCGATATCAGCCGCCGTGTTGGTGGCACTCATGGCTGTATTACGATAAGAACGTGGATCATACGTTACGATCAAATCCATTGGACTGCCGCCGTGCTTCGTATAGTGACGTGCGAGTGATCCTAGAAATTCATCATTCACTTCGCTGACCGATACATCCTGAAGGAATGCCTGTTCTTTCACCTGAATGCGATTTTCATTGGTCGTCGGTGGCTCGTACAAATCCATACAACCAGCAACCGAAAGCGATAAAAACGCAAGGCCTGTATTCAGTATGTATTTCAATGGATTTTTACGTTTGTTTTTGTGTGAAGACGCCATAATTGCTTTATTCCACTCCTGATGAATTCGTATTTTTTTAACCTAGTCGACAATATATCCGAAAGATCCAGCCTTCGCGAAAAGGGTATTATCTTTCAGTGAATATGAACGACGGATATTCTTTGAGAAAATCTTGGCAAGCTCACTGCGCTTTTCTTTTGGCACTTTCTTCGCCTGCTTCTTATCAGCAAATGGCTCAACCAAATAACCCGTTACAATCACAACCAATTCTGTTTCGTCGCGTCTAAAACTGTCTGATGAAATCAAGTCACCCAACACAGGTGTGTTTTTAATGCCCGGAAGCCCCGACAGACCTTCGGCTGTTTGTGATTGCAATAGACCCGCAATCATCAAGCTACCACCGCTTGGAATTTCAATTGTTGTTTCTGCGCGGCGAATATCAAGACCGGGTACTGTTAGATCCGCCAGAACAACGGCGTTGGTGTTATCCAGTGATGATACCTCTGTATTGAGCTGTAGATTGATACGATCTTCAGACAAAACCACAGGCTTAAAGTTCAGCGATACACCAAACTCACGGAATTCAATTGTGATGTTACCAAACTGGTCACGACCTGTAGGAACAGGAAACTCACCACCAGCAAGGAAACCGGCTTGTTGGCCTGACACTGCTGTTAGATTTGGCTCTGCAAGAACGTTGATAAGGTTTTCCTCTTCTAAGGCCGATAAGAACAGCCCAAGTGTTCCGACACCTTGAAGCTTTGTGTCAAAAAACACACTGCCTACGCCAACAGGATCTTGTGATAACGATAGGCCCGTTCCACCACCAAAGCCAAGGGCATTTGGCCCGCTTCCGATAAAGCTGCCTGGTTGTGTCGCACCAAATAAAGTTGTAACCGCCAATTCGTCAGGGTCGTTGGCATTAAAATCAACACCAAGCTCTTTAATTACGCTACGTTCCGCTTCGACGATTTTTACTTGTAACATAACCTGTTGCTCGCCACGAACTTCCAAAAGATTAGAGATCAAGTAATCAATCTCCCCTTCTAAATCCTGAAGGTCACTGACGTAATGTGCGACAAGGTTGGATATCTTTCCGGCGGCTTCTGCGTTAGAGACTGTACCTGTCAGAATGATCTGATCGTGAATGGAGCCAACCGTTACGTTTTCATTTGGAAATAATCTCTCAACAAGGCTTTGGATTGCTTGTAAATCATACGTTACGTGAACATCTATACGCTTTAGGACGTTTCCGTTTGCATCCAGAATAATGATGTTTGTATCACCAATATTCAAACCAACGGCATATAATCTGTTGGATTTAACGGCCTGAACATCCACGACTGTCGGGTTCGCTACCAAAACATCAGACACACCATCAGGCAGCGATATAATATCAGCCTTACCCAAGGTTAATTCTAATGGTGGTTTTGCCTTGGCTATGCTCTTCAGGGAAACCAAATCACCTTTGGATGCATGAGATGCCCCGTGACCTGAGACCAGACCGAACACACACAATGCGGAGATCATCATAAAAGCTTTGAATGGATGTTGTCGTAAACCTGTCATGGTTCTTTTCTTTCACTTTAAATCTTTAAACACAGAAATCTGAAACGCAGAGATGCTCACTTAAGAACATTAAATATTATCGCACCGGCACACTTTGAACATTGGCACCATTGTAAATTCTGACTGTATTGGCGGCGACGCCGGATTCTTTGCGGTATTTTTTATACTCCTCAAAGATCTCATCATCGATAGAGGTCAAACGCGCATCTGTAATCGCCTTAGATTCGCCGTTTGATGCATCATCACCAACGCCGCGCATAGCCAATGTGATGTCGCCCATTTCAGACGCAAGAGCCAACTTTTCAGCGTCCCTTATACCCACGGCGAGTGTCACTGTTTTACCAACCTTAATCTTTTCATCGTCTTCACGTTCTGCTGACTGGTCAATCGCCAGAATGCGGACACGCTCAAGAATGGTTTCTGTCGCGATATCATCCAGATTAAGCTTCACCATCGTTTGCACGTCCGGATTATCATCATCGATCGTAATGCGGTTTTTGTATGTCAGGATCACGTCAACAAAAGAACCCGGTGTAATGAAACCGGCAACCATGCCTTCGGCATTGACCTTAATCGAGACTGCGCGCTCTCCCGGAAGTAAGCGGGCGACAACATAATTCACTTTAGTTTCTTTTAGGAGTGCCTTACGAACAACGGCTTCGCCTCTGGCAAAGCTTCTTTCCAAACGGCCAGATAATGCTTCGTGTGGTTCTTGACCATCTTCACGAGTAACCGCTCCTTTGAATAAAGAATCCTCGGACCATTCTTTCCATTTCAAATCGCCCTCTTCAAGCTCACGTCCTTTTTTCAAATCAGACGCGGCGACCAAGACTTCTACACCATTCTCTACGGGGGCAGAGTCTTTTCCACCCAAGCTAACTTGTACCAAGACAGCAACAAGGACGGCGGCTAAAACAGCTCCTCCGAGCACTATCAAAATATTCTTATTCATTTTTTTTGACCCCGTTTCAGGACTAATAATATTCATGATAAAAACTCAGAGTTAGCGTTGAGAACAAATTAATTGAATGAACGTAAAGCAAAGAAATACTTTACGTATTCCATACTACATTCAGTTTCTTAACAATTAATGAACTCTACGCTGCAACTGGATGTGTCTATAAAAAGGAAGACAAAACATCAGTTGTTAGATACCCAGTGTGTAAGAAAGAAGCGACCAATCCAACGGCTATGGCAATACCATAAGGCACTTTACTGGCACCGCTTTGGACTTGTGCAACCCAACTTCCATCAGTTGGAGATTTAAATGGCTTCTTATTTTTCAAATATAGCGCAACGATGCCGAGGACGCTACCAAAAAGAGTCATAAAAAACAAATAAATCGGGAGATACTTTACACTAACCCAAAGTGCGCACGCCGTCGCAAATTTGGAGTCCCCTGCCCCCAGTAATTTCAAACCAAATAATATGAATGTGACAAGAAATGTAACACCGGCAGAAAGCAGATGCACATAAAGCGAACCAAAAACATTATCCTGCCCACCCAAATAAAGTGCCATATATGCGACAAAAAAGGCCACAATCACATAGAGGCTGTATATGTTGGGAATCTTCATTGTACGATAATCAGATATACCCGCCATGACAGAAACGCCAAGCGCAACAAACACACATATAAGGAATATAATAAGAAGGATCATAATTTGGACGCTACACTAAGTTTATTAAAAAATCGAGAGTGTTAGATTAATCATTAAGCGTAATGACAAAAAGAAAGTCCGCCGGAGATAGCTGGCGGACTTCCTATTGTTTTAAACTGTATTACTATTAGATAGCTGTTTGAATGCTAACGAACAGAGCGTCTAGGTCTGCACCTACAAGACCAACAGTAACAGCGATAGCAACCGCGATACCTGCTGCGATCAGACCGTATTCAATTGCTGTCGCGCCGTCTTCTTCTCTAATGTAGCTTTTGATCATTTTAGTAAACATGTTTATCTCCTTTACAAGATTGTTAAAATTTTATTCCGGTAATACCCAAACTTCAAAATGCTGTCTCTTATACACATCTCCGAGCCCACGAGACGTCTGAGTATC
>CAXHFH010000129.1:0-4991 GCA_964015995.1 uncultured Alphaproteobacteria bacterium | reverse complement strand
GATTCGTCGGCAGCGTCAGATGTGTATAAGAGACAGCTTCGGCAAAGTAGGGCGAGCCGATACGGCGACTGACCCCGCTCCAATTTCTATGATTGAAACTTGGATTAAACTTAAACCCCGCGATGAGTGGCGTTCGGGTATGAATACAGACAGTTTGATCAAAGATTTGAACAAACGCGTCAAAATTCCTGGCCTTGTAAATAGCTGGGGTTACCCAATCAAAATTCGTATGGATATGATTTCAACAGGTGTGCGAACACCCATTGGAATTAAAATTGCCGGTGATGACCTTAATGTCATTGGTCGTGTTGCTCTTGATATTGAGGCCGCCATTAAAGATGTTTCAGGAACGCGTTCTGCTTTTGCCGACCGTGTTACAGGAGGAAAATATCTTGAAGTTACTCCTGATAGGGATGAGCTTGCACGTCGTAATATTGATTTAGGTGTATTCCAAAATATTATTCGCACTGCGCTTGGCGGTATGAAAATGGCCGAATCCATACAAGGGCGTGAACGATATAACATCATGCTTCGTTATGATCGTCCGTTCCGTGAAGATCCTGATGATTTATCCAATATTTTAATACCCACTCCACAAGGGCAACACATTCCATTGGGCGAGCTTGCCAAAATAGAGTTTGTCGAAGGGCCACCTATGATCAAGTCTGAAAACGCACGCCTGACGGGCTGGGTTTTTGTTGACATTGAAGACCGTGATATTGGCTCGTACGTTGAAGAAGCTCAGAAAATCGTCGCAGAGAAGGTCGATCTTCCCGCAGGGTACGCGTTGATTTGGTCTGGCCAATTTGAGCAAATGCTTGAAGCTGAAGCCCGTATGCAGATCGCAGTTCCAGCAGCAATCTTCATCATATTTACCTTGCTGATGGTGCATTTTGGGCGTGTAGATCGCACTTTTATGATCATGCTTTCACTTCCATTTGGCCTCATTGGTGGCGTCTGGGCTTTGTATTTTGCAGGATATAATTTCTCAGTGGCCGTAAGCGTCGGTTTTATTGCTTTAGCTGGTATAGCGGTAGAAACCGCCGTAGTGATGCTCATTTATATTGATCAGCAAGTTCGTGATCATCCCCCAAAATCACGGGAGGACTTATTTGAAGCAGTTATGCATGGCGCGGTTTTACGTGTCCGTCCAAAGCTTATGACTGTTGCCACCACGATGATCGGCTTAACCCCTATCTTCATCACAGAAGGCCTTGGGTCTGATGTGATGCGCCGGATTGCTTTGCCAATGATTGGCGGCATGACAACCACCACACTGCTTACCCTCATTGTCATTCCCGTTGTGTACTACATCTGGGAAGGACGTCACTACAATCAAAAACAGGAGATTATCCATGAATAATAAAAAGAAACTTCTTACCACTGCGGGTATTTTAGCTGCAGCCGTTTCATCTATACCGATTGCAAACGCGCATTTAGAGCCAAAGGCCAGCGACGGCATGGAAAAATGTTATGGCGTGGCCAAAGCACACAAAAATGATTGTGCAAGCAAGGCTAATAAACACTCATGTGCAGGGCAGTCTAAAATTGATAACGATCAGAATGAGTGGATAAAATTACCTCAGGGCCTATGCGAAAAGCTTGTTGGGGGCACGACAGAACCTCAAGAAATCAAAGCTGAAAAATCCAATGATAAACCTGATGATCACAGAAATCATGATCATTGACACTTTCACTTTAAAGCTCGCGTTTAAGTGCGGGCTTTAAAGTCACAGAAGTAGGCACACGTTGCTATGAATAAAGAACTAAGGATATAAAAATGAACGAATTAAAAAATGAACCCAGCACAACGAATAGAAGATCTAACAAGCAGGCAACACTCTACCGCATGGCAACAGACGAACATATATGTCCGTACGGCATAAAGTCCAAAGACTTACTAGAGCGTCAAGGTTACACCATTGAAGATCATCATTTAAAAACGCGTGAAGAGACAGACGCTTTTAAACAGAAGCATAATGTAGAAACAACTCCCCAAACATTTATAGGGGACGAACTTGTGGGTGGTTACGACGACCTCGTCCAATATTTAGGCGTTAAGACAATGAAACAAGAGGGTACAACCTATCAACCAATTATAGCGTTATTCTCGACAACTTTTCTTATGGCTTTAGCGATAAGCTGGGCAATAGCAGGGACGATAGCTCTTGGCCTTACAATACAAATGTTTATTGCCATTAGTATGTGTGTTCTAGCCATTCAAAAGTTGCGTGATCTTTATGCTTTTTCAAACCAGTTTATTACCTACGATATTCTAGCCATGCGTTGGGTTCGCTATGCCTATATCTACCCATTTGTTGAAATGTTGGCTGGCGCATGCATGATAGCAGGAGCCTTTATTTTCATAGCTGCACCTGCCGCATTATTCATTGGAACAGTTGGAGCAATCTCCGTTATTAAAGCTGTTTATATTGATAAACGTGATCTTAAATGTGCTTGCGTTGGTGGAGATAGCAACGTGCCCTTAGGCTTTATATCTCTCACTGAAAACATTATGATGATAGCAATGTCCCTGTGGATGCTCGTTTAAGTAGGGATTTGAGCGCACGATTACTAATTTCTTATTGAACTATTAACTTTCTAATGTTAGCGTTTCGAATATGAAGAAGTTTTTTTTAATATTCGCATTATTTGCAATGGTATCTTCCACTACAGTTTCTGTAGCGCATGCCTGCATGGATATTGAAACTTCTATTGAAACATCCCACACGCAAGATGATGATTTTTCAGATAAGGACGAAAGCCCTTTGACATCACATGATTGTGAGATGGCCTGCGGTAATTGTTCGCTCCATCACAGTGTTTACAACAATGCTTCTTCAATAGACAGCTTAATACCAACGGTTTTTGCAAAACCATTCCCCGTTGAGTCAGATATTGTGCTGTCCGAAATGGCCTATAGCCTCAAACGCCCTCCAAAAGCTTAAATTAATAAGGTTCAGTCTGTTCACTTTTTGACGAAGGTCACAAAGCACGACAGATTTTTTGCGACCTTATTCCTCAAAGACTGCGCTTTTATACTAAGCGCCGCCTTACACTATTTTTGACCCAAACAAGGAAATTATAATGAAAAAACTACTTTACGCATCCGCGTTAGTTGTACTTTTATCGCAGCCGACACTTGCAGGAGCTGAAACATTAGACAAGCAATCAGCGCTTCAACGTGCTTTGCAAAATAACCCTACTTATAAGGCTGCACTTGCAAACATTGATGCGGCAGCAGGATCACGGCTTCAAGCTTCATTATCTCCAAATCCTGATGCGGTTTTAGAAATAGAGAATTTTGCAGGAGAAGACGAACAAGACGGATTTGATGGTGCAGAATTTACCTTTGGTATTGAGCAAACCATTGAAGTCGGTGGCAAACGCGCAAACCGTACTGATGTTGCAGATTTCGATTATAAAATCAGCCAACAACAAGCCAAAGCGCAGGCTTTAAGCTTACTCGCCGAAACTGAATATACTTTTATTCGTTTGGCAGTAGCAAAAAAACGCATGACGCTGGCAGACAAACGACTTGATCTGGCCGATAAAACTCACACTATTGTGAAAAAGCGCATTGGCGTAGCAAAAGCTGCGGATATTCAGCATACAAAAGCAGATATTGAAAAGGCCGCAGCAGAGGTTGAAAAACGCAAAGCAGAAAAAGAACTGATTACCGCGCAGAATGGTTTGGCTCGGTTACTTGGCATTGCTGATGCCGCTAACCTTGATGTTAAAATTGATTTAGATGCATTGCCTGATCTGGTTCAAAAGCAAGATGTTTTAGACGCTTTAATAAATGCCCCTCAATCACAAGCGCAAGAATTTGCCAAATTACAAGCACGCTCTTCATTCGATTTAGCGCGATCACACGCTATACCTGATCCAACTCTTGGCATAGGTATTCGTCGTTTTAACGAAAATGACAGCACGGCCTTGGTGGCAAGCCTTTCATTTCCAATTCCAGTGTTTAACCGTAATCAGGGCAGTATTCAGGAAGCCAAAGCTAATATGATGAAAACGGACGCAGAAAGCTATGCAGCTGAACTATCTTTGCAACAAGCTGCAATTCAGGCATGGGAAAATCTCTCTTCATCATTAGATGAGACACAACGTTATCAAAACGAGATTATTCCGAGCGCTCGTAAAGCCTACAGCCAAGCTGATAGCGGATATGGGCGTGGAGCCTTTACGTTTTTGGATTTATTAGATGCACAACGCACCTTGTATGAGGTGCAGGAAGCGCGCCTTGATAGTCTACTAAGCGTCTATGAGGCTAAAGCACAAACCGATTTTCTGATGGGCACATATAGCCCATTGCTCAAAGAATTCTCTCAAGTAACTACAGAAAGATAAAATAATGACTAAGAAAATTTTTCCAATAGCAGTGTTAGGGCTTTCGCTTTTTGCATGGCAATTAACATCAACAAGCATCACGTCAGCCAATGCCGAACCTTCTGCACATGAAGACAGCCACTCTGAAGGTGATCCTTCACATGATGAACACGGACATGACAGCCATGAGAAAGAAGAAAGTCATGACGATCATGGACATGACGATGAGCACAAGCATGACGACGACCACGATAAAACTGATGGCGATAATCACAGCGATGACCATTCCGATGAGGGTGATGCCCACGATGATCACGGCCATGACAGTCATGAAGAAAAAGACGCTCATGATGACCATGGTCACAGTGCGGATGCGCACGGTGATGAGCATGAAGAAGGCAAGACTGAGATTACGCCAGATGCAGCAAAAAAAGCTGGAGTTTCCGTTGAAAAGACTGCTCCAGCTAAGATTGGAAAACTAATCGCTTTAACTGGCCGCATCACGATCAACCAAAATGCCAAAGCCGAAGTTCGAGCGCGCTTTCCAGGGATTGTGCGTGGGGTAAAGGCCAACCTTGGAGATAAGGTCATTAAGGGGCAAATTCTTGCTGTCGTAGAAAGTAACGAAAGCTTAAAAGATTATAATATTACGG
>CAXHFH010000128.1:0-5122 GCA_964015995.1 uncultured Alphaproteobacteria bacterium | reverse complement strand
TCTTTATGGCTCACCAACTGTTTTAACAGTGCAGTTTGCTCTTTTTGAATTTCAATGGATTCCATTTGACGTTTCATAGAAAGATCATATTTGGCAATTTGTTCTTTTTGGGCTTTTTTAATAGCAAGAATGAAGACGCCCAAAAACAGTATGATTAATAATAACGGCCATACTTTTCCGAATATATTGTTGAGTATCTGAGAAGCTCTGTCGCATGATGAATTAGAACGTCCATAAACTGTATCAGCAACCGCGCGATCCGCCTGCCACTGTTGAGCGTTGAGCCAGCGTCCCGCCGCGTCATCAAAAAACAAAAAGTTACCCTTTGCCCATATTTGTTGGCTGAGTGGGTATTTTTTATACAAGTCATCATTGGAAAGGTTGAGTAATGTTATTTCTGCTGCACCTTTGATGGCGTTTTCAACGCCCAAATCATAATCGTAGTAGTAGCCTAAATTTCTATCGATAATTATATTATTGAGCTGTAATTCGCCTTTATAGGGGAAAAGCGTTGTCTCATAATTATAAATATTCGGCTTTTCCGTTTTTTCAAATGTCACTGTTGTTGGCAGGTTTTTGATATTTGTTTCCCAAGCCTTTAGGAAACTTTCTTTTGTTGCTTGCGCTGTTTGTTTTTCTGGCTCCGGCAGCGTTTGCTCTAAGACAACGCGATTAGCAAAGGAAGCATTATTGATCGAAAAACTACTTAAAAGAAGAAGTCCGCCGAAACATAACATTAGAAATTTGAGTGTGCTTTTCATGGTGTTTCCTATCTAACCCAACGATGGTGTGTTGTCGTTTTCATGATCGGTCATTTTCATCTCTGCAAAGGCGTCGAATAAGTCCATATCGAAAACCTCCGCGCCTTTTTCGGTGCGCATACGCTCTAACACACCTGAAACAGAAATATCGCGATCCCCGTAATGTGGCCGCCATATACGCCAGCCATCAAAGGCTTCGACGATCGCGGCTAATCTGACGGGCGTTGACAGTTCATCTGCCTTTTTGCCATGCGTGCCCAAACCATCCATTTGTTCGTGATGATTAGCCATGATGTCGATCATTAAATCTTTAAACGGATGGTCGATGTCAGGGAAATATTCCTGCACGATTTGCGCGCCAAGCAATGTATGCGTGCGTCTGAATTGCTTTAGGTTGTTATCAGGTTGTTCTTCCGTATCCCAGATATCAAGGGGAAGGTTTTTCTTGCCAATATCATGCGGTAATATTGCCCAATACATGTTATTCGCAACGGTCTCACCAAGCCCCATATGCAAACAGGTTTTTTTCATGTTCTCGGCAACGCGTAGGGCGTGTTCGGAGAAAATATAGGTAATGTCATCCGGCCTTTGCGCGTCATATTCTTCTAACGCTTTAAGCTCGTTTTCGATGAAGGGCTTAAAAACATTTTGGCAGATTTCATCTGTTTCGAAATCAAAACTGTCCGGCCAGCTAGAGTTCTCTGACATCTGTAAGCTTTCCTGTTATTGCAGCAGCGGCAGCCATCGCGGGAGAGAGCAGGTGCGTGCGTCCACCGCGCCCTTGACGACCTTCGAAATTACGGTTGGAGGTTGAGGCGCAACGCTCGCCCGGTTTTAGTTGGTCGGGGTTCATACCCAAACACATCGAACAGCCCGGCTCGCGCCAGTCAAATCCGGCCTCTATCAGGATATCGGCAATGCCTTCTTCTTCCGCCATCGCCTTAACCAGACCGGATCCTGGAACAACCATCGCTTCCAATATATTCGCAGCAACTTTTTTACCCTTGGCGATTTTTGCAACTTCGCGCAAATCTTCAATACGGGCGTTTGTGCATGATCCGATAAAGATTTTATCAACCATAATATCTGTCATTTTCGTACCGGATTCCAAACCCATATACTCCAACATCCGTTTCACTGAGTTCTGTTTGTTCGGATCATCAAAATCCTCGGGGGCAGGGACGTTACTAGTGATGGAAATAACATCTTCGGGCGTTGTGCCCCATGTCACGGTGGGGGTGATGTCCGCTGCGTCTAGGACAATTTCCTTATCATATTGTGCGCCCTCATCAGAAAACAGGGTTTTCCAGTAGGCCACGGCCTTATCCCAGTTTTCACCTTGCGGCGCCATAGGGCGGGCTTTCAGGTAATTGAACGTTGTTTCATCGGGGGCAACCAAACCAGCGCGGGCGCCGCCTTCAATCGACATATTACAGATGGTCATACGGCCTTCCATAGACAATGACTGCACAGCATCACCGGCATATTCAATCACGTGGCCTGTACCGCCCGCTGTACCAATTTCACCGATAATCGCAAGGATCATATCCTTCGCAGTTACGCCTGCGGGTAATTCGCCATTAACGGTGATGCGCATGTTTTTTGCGGGTTTCTGGATAAGAGTTTGGGTTGCCAAAACGTGTTCAACTTCGGACGTACCAATACCAAATGCCAATGCACCAAAAGCGCCGTGGGTGGAGGTATGAGAGTCGCCGCACACAATGGTCATACCTGGTTGTGTGAAGCCTTGCTCCGGCCCGATAATATGCACAATGCCTTGGCGCTTATCTTTAAGATCAAAAAGCTGAACGCCAAATTCCTCGCAATTATCACGCAAGGTTTCGATCTGAATGCGGCTATCCTCTTCCTCAATCGGAAGGGAGCGATCCGTCGTCGGCACGTTATGATCCATCACGGCGAGCGTATTTTCGGGTTTGCGTACCGGACGTCCGGCCATACGCAGCCCTTCAAACGCTTGTGGGGACGTAACCTCATGCACCAGATGGCGATCAATATAGAGCAGGCATGTGCCGTCATCCGATTGTTGTACAACGTGATCATCCCAGATTTTTTGATATAAGGTGCGCGGTTTCATAAACGTCCTGTAACTCTTTATGTGACAATATTATGATATTGATAGTGTGAAACACTGATTTTGTCGAGATTTTGTAAAAATTTATTTGCAAGACCTCGGCTTTTTCGTGCATTATTGAAAGTAATGATAAAAAAAATATATAGAGGTGATAGATATGGCTGATTTAGGATTAGCTCCCACATTTCAAAATGATACGGCTCAGAATGCCTATGACGTTCATTTGCTTGTCCAGCGATGGGACGGCGAACTTGTTGATAGGCAAATGGATCTTAGTCAACGTTCGGCGATAGACCTTAAAGGACATGGTCTTATTAACGAGCTTGATGTTGATAAATTAATTGGTGATGGCGTCATCGCAGATGCGGATCGCACTGCAACGTATTACGACTTTGATTCATATGCTAAGGCGGTCACGTTTGATTATAACGAGGCCATGGAAAAGGTCGCATCTGTCTATAATGATATTATGGCGGAAGTTGACCCCGGCCAGCCACCGCTGAGAGCGACGCAAATTGATGGTGTGCACGACGTAAATAACCTTCACTGGGAATTTTCTGATTATATGCTTGAATCTGCCATAAGTTCGGCAGAACAATATGCGGATATGGCCGGTACGGATGATCTTGCACCTTTGATAGAACAAGCAAATCTGGTGCGTGAAGATTTGGCCAATGCGGGTTCGAGTGCACGCGGTGCGGCTCAAATTTTCTTCCAAGATGTGAAGCCACCAGGCCCGGGCATTGATCCGGTCGAGGGTGTTGATCTTGGGCAGTATGAAATTCCTGTTGGTGCGCCCAGTGTATCAGCGCTTGAAGCAAATATTTAAATAACCGATTTAACGCTATCTAAACCTTTTCCTATTACCCTCATATTGCAGGGCAGCAATAGGGAAGGGTTTTTTCATGTCTCATGTTTCTTTAAGTGATAACGGCGCAAACGCGCAATTTATAATGGGCGATATCCCGTCCATCGAATTTTCGGATCCGTCTTACGCGAAGGCTTCGTCCATTTTATTAAATCCCGAAAATTGTACCGTTCATGCCGTTTTGCATGAGGGTGTGTTTTTGATTGGTCGAGCACCTGCGTGCTTCTTTGAGAAGGCAAAGGGATTGGAAGACATCGTGCTTGGTGGTGATCTATCTAACGGCTCTAAGGTTCATTTGACGGCCTCTGTCGGTATGTTTCTAACAAAAAGTAATGTGAATGCCAAAGGGGTGATGGAAGAAACAAAAGATACTATGGTTGAAGGGCAGGTCATGCCGACAGTCTCTTCAGGCGGTTTTGCCATGACGTCTGTTGTGCGTCTGTAAATGTAAAAAGAGCCCTCAAAAAGGGCTCTACGAAAATCTTAATAAGTGCAAAGTGGCTATGATTTTTTAGCTGCTTTTTTCTTTGCACCTTTGCCTTTAGATTTTTCTTCTCTTGGCTCAATACCGTGTCCGGTTGTACGCTCGGAAATACGAGCTGCTTTACCGCGACGATCACGAAGATAGTATAGCTTCGCACGACGAACAGAACCGCGACGAATCAATTCAACTGAATCAACACGTGAGCTCCATAGTGGAAATACACGCTCTACGCCTTCGCCATAACTGATTTTACGCACTGTGAAGTTTTCATTGATGCCAGAACCTTCGCGTGAAATACAAACACCTTCATAGGCCTGAATACGCTCACGCGTACCTTCCTTAACTTTCACATTTACCTTGATTGTATCACCCGGACCAAATGCGGGAAGTTCTTGTGCTTTTGAATCTTTTAATGATTCAAGCTGCTTAGCTTCAAATTTTTGTAATGTATTCATAGTTTTAAACCTTTTTGTTAATCCTTTATCAGAACCCGATTTCGAATAACATCAATTAGGCTGCTACCGGCGGTTCCATTATCTTTTTTGCTGAATTTCTTCAGGTTGCGCTTCTTTTATAGTATAGAATGGTAAAAAACAAGTTATTTTTTACTGTTTTTGTAGGAATTCCAAAGGTCTGGGCGAACATTTTGAGTAAACTCTTCGGACTTCTCCTGTCGCCATTTTTTGATGTTTTCATGATGACCGGAAGATAGAATAGCAGGCACGTCACGTTTCACACCGTTGGAATCTGCCCATTCGGCGGGGCGGGTATAATGCGGGTATTCCAATAATCCGTTTGAGAAGCTTTCCTCATCAGGGGTTGCGCTGTTTCCTAAAACACCATCCAGAAGGCGAATACAACTATCCATTAAGATCATGGCAGCAGGTTCGCCTCCTGAGAGCTGTCTCTTATACACA
>CAXHFH010000127.1:0-5327 GCA_964015995.1 uncultured Alphaproteobacteria bacterium | reverse complement strand
CGCATGTGCAGAGGAGCTGATAAAAAAAGTTGCTGCCATGAAAGTGAAAAGAAACGAGAAAAGTAATTTTTGTACCATAGTGATAAAACCCAAATAATCTAATTTAACCATAACTTTAGCGCGGTTTTCATTATTAGGCAAAACTTATCTTGATTTATTGTTGTTTTCCCGCCAAAAAGCATGGGACAGCAATAAAGGAAAATTACTATGACACGCCCATCTGGCCGCAGTGCCGACGATATGAGAACAATCGAAATTATCCCTAATTACGCTAAGTACGCGGAAGGCTCATGCCTTATCAAGTGCGGCGATACACATGTTTTATGCACCGCGAGCGTTGAGGAAAAAGTCCCGGGCTGGATGAAAAATAGTGGTAAGGGGTGGGTCACTGCAGAATATGGTATGTTACCACGTTCTACCCATTCGCGGATGGACCGTGAAGCTGCACGTGGCAAGCAATCCGGCCGCACGCAGGAAATTCAGCGTCTTATCGGCCGTGCCTTGCGCGCGGTTGTCGATATGCAAAAACTGGGCGAGCGTCAGGTTCGTGTAGATTGCGATGTGATCCAAGCCGATGGTGGTACACGCACGGCGTCTATCACGGGTGGGTTTGTTGCGCTTGCTTTGGCTTTTCAGCATCTTGAAAATATCGGCGTACTGGATGAAAGTCCGTTAACGGACAGTGTGTCCGCGATTTCATGTGGCGTTTATAAAGGTACACCTGTTCTTGATTTGGATTATGATGAGGATTCTGATGCCGATACGGATGCGAACTTTGTTATCACAGGCAAGGGCGGTATCTGTGAAATTCAAGGCACAGCAGAAAAAGAGCCGTTTAGTGAACAAGAATTTCTGTCTTTACTCGCTCTGGCACAAAAAGGGTGTGGCGAGCTTACGGAAAAACAAAACGCGATATTGAAGGCATAGGATATGCGCATATTTGACGGTGATGAATTATTGATAGCGACCCACAATAACGGGAAAGCGCGCGAGATTTCCGAATTACTTGCGCCATATGTCAAAACATTCGTGACCGCAGGTGACCTCGATTTGCCTGAGCCTGAAGAAACCGGAAAAACCTTTGCTGAAAATGCGATTTTAAAGGCACAAGCTGCGGCGCAAGCTAGTGGAAGGGTGTCGCTCGCGGATGATAGTGGTTTAGCAGTGAATGCTTTAAACGGTGATCCCGGTATTTATTCAGCGCGTTGGGGCGGGCCAGAGAAAGATTTTAATCTGGCGATGCAAAAGGTACACGAGGCTCTTGGGGGTACTGAGGATCGAAGCGCCTATTTCGTGTGTGTACTTGCGCTTGGTTGGCCTGATGGGCATTCGGAAGTGTTTGAGGGGCGTGTGAACGGCACAATTATATGGCCGATGCGCGGTGATAAAGGGTTCGGCTATGATCCTGTTTTTCAGGCCGATGGTTATGATATTACCTTCGCGGAGATGGCGCCAAGCGATAAACATGCGATCTCTCATCGTGCCAATGCTTTTGATCTTCTTGTCAAAAACTGCCTGAAAGGGGTGTAAGGATATGTTCCGTCCAGAACAAATGGGCGTTTATATCCACTGGCCTTTTTGTGAGTCGCGCTGCCCTTATTGTGATTTCAACGCGCATGTCCGTGAGGAATTAGATCAAAAACAGTGGGCGGAAGCTTATGTTCAATCCCTGAAACATTACGCAGAAATTATTCCTGATAAACAAATAGTCTCCATTTTCTTTGGTGGTGGTACGCCATCACTGATGGAGCCGGAAACGGTGGCAACCATTATTGATGCCGTGCAATCACTCTGGCGTGTGGCGAATGATATCGAAATTACGTTAGAGGCTAACCCAACATCTGTGGAAAATGATAAATTGCTTGCGTTTAGGGATGCGGGAATAAACAGAGTGTCTTTGGGCGTACAGGCATTGAATGACGAGGATTTAAAGTTTTTTGGTCGTGGGCATAATGTTGATGAGGCTCTAAAGGCTATTGAGCTAGCCAAAACACATTTTGAGCGCAGTAGCTTTGATTTGATTTATGCCCGCCCAAACCAAACGCTTGAGAATTGGGAAAAGGAATTAAAGCAGGCAGTCGCATTATCGAATGGTCATTTATCTCTTTATCAACTCACCATTGAACGTAATACACCGTTTTATATGCGCCATTCCCGTGGGGAGTTCGCTATTCCCGATGATGTGCACGGCGCGGAGTTTTATCATTTAACGCAGGATGTTCTGGAGAATGCCGGCTTGCCTGCTTATGAGGTATCTAATCATGCCAAAGAAGGCCACGCATGCCGCCATAACCTGATTTATTGGCACATGGCGGATTATATAGGCGTTGGCGCAGGCGCACATGGACGCTTTGTTCAGGGGAATCAGAAGTTTGCGAGTAGGGATCATGCCGCACCTGAAATATGGTTAGAGCGCGTGGGCAAGAATGGTCACGGTGCGCATGAGTTAGAAAGGCTAACGCAAGAAGACCGTTTCAACGAGTGCCTTATGATGGGCTTGCGTTTGCGAGAGGGTATTTCGATTGCAACGGTTGAAGCAAAATCGGGGAAGGCTTTCTCCGATATGGTTGATGCGAATAAACTTCAAAGCAGCATTGATCAGGGCTGGGTAATCAAAGGTGGCGATAACTTGAAGCTAACGCGTGAAGGTTTACTGCGTTTGAACGCCCTTATTCCTTATATCCTCAAATAAAAAAACGGGGCTAGTGATCAGCCCCGCCTTATTGAATTATATATTCCGTTTATTACTGTGGCGGTGGTGCGGGGGAGAAAACAGTCGCAGCATCTTGGCCGTTCACAAGGAATTGCCCCTGAGCATTCGCCTGAATGTCATAGGCATAGGCAGGCTTTCCGTTCGGGCCTTTTTGTGCCTTACCAACCGCTTTCAAGCTTTCAAGGCTTGCTGCCATTTGCGCAAACTGACCTGAGTTTGCGCTGTTTGTGTTGGCTGCGTTTTTCTTGGCGATGGCATGCAGAGCATCCAAGCCTTCGAATAATGCATTGAATTGCGCTGTAAAGCCGGACATAGCACTTAGATCGGTCATGACTTTTCCGCCAATGCCGAAATCATAAGTGCTGTTGCTTGCACCGTTCTTCTCAACGACAATTTGCGTTCCGGCCTGTGCCAAAATCGCAGGTAAACGCATCAGCACACCCAAGCCAGCCATTTGAGCAGATTCTGGGTCTGTTGCGATGGCTTTGGCTGTATTGGTAGCAATCTGAGTTAATGCACCATAAGGAATGTTCAAGGCTTGAATGTTCATATTCATTTTTTGTGGGATAACATCCTTATATTCCGGATCAATTGGCGTCATTTTGACCGTGTCATAAGTGCTTTTGATCGCCATGGTGCCTTTTTCGCTCTTGAGGTTTTGGAAGCCGAAGCCCAAAGAGGCTGAACCGATTTGTAATGTATCAAAATCACGGAATTGGTTTTCCAGATCAGAGCTCACATTGATGTCTTTCGCACTATATTCGAACGTGAAGCCATTCATATCAAAATTGTACAGATCCATCATCATGTTCAAGATCGCATTGCCGTCCATTTGTGCTTCTTCTTCGGGAGTTCCCAAGCTTTGTAAGCTTTCAAACGTTTCTGCATGTTTCATGAGCTTTGCTTGATATTCCTTCAGCGTCGGCATTTTCATATCTTGCATGGAAAAGTCGGCCTTGAACTCACCAACATTGAATTTTTCAGCTTCGGTTGGTGGTGCAATGTTAAGATTCGTCAGCAAAACGTGACCAGGGCCGGAGAATGTACCGTCATCTTTCTCTTCGAACTTCATATAACCTTGAAGGCCACCGATATTAACGCCAACGTCTTGACCTGCGGCTTGAAAGGAGATGCCAGACAGATTCATGTCTAACTTCGTGAAGTAACCGAGCCTTTCACTAAATAGAGCAATGGATTTTTGATCAGCGAAGTTAATACTAAAATTATCTTCCGGCTTTTCACCTTTTAGAGTCATTTTAGAAGGGAACGTCATGACTGTTTTCCAGTAACCCGGCTTATCGTCGGGGATGGCATTGATCTTGATGACGCCCATATCAAAGACTGTATTGTCATCAGGTACACCTTCAATTTTAGGGCCCCGAATAAAGACATGCGGAAAGGTAACGGCGTAGTAGGTTGCTTCCTGTTTAACGGTGAGATCGCCTTTGTATTCTATGCGCACTGAGCCGAGAGCATCGTTTACGGTTTTTTGGTAATCAAGGAGGTCTTGAAAAGAGGCCTTGAGCGTATCCGCACCTTGCTGATTGATTTGCAAAGCGTGGGCATAGTTGAAGGGGATGAGTACCAAAGCAGCGAGTAAATATGTAAGGCGCGCCATAATTTTTCCTTTAATAAGAGCAATTAATTATTGTTGTTCGGCGAATTTAAACAAAAACTCTTGATGAGTCCAAGGATAAACTGCATTAATATGCCTCATACAAAATAACAATGCGTTTGGAACTTATGCTAGATTCAAAAAATATCCAATTCTCTTTATCGCCAGAAGGACAAATTCTGTGGCAAGAGAAGATCAACAATCCTGTGCCGGGTGTTCCGGTTGCTGTTTTAGAAAAAGGTGAGCACCCTTTAAAGCCTTTGGTAAAGGTTATAGAGAGTGATTTGACATCCAAGCATGATGCGCAAGAAACTGAAAATCATTTGAAATTATGGTTCAAGGGCTATTTGTCTGAAACGATTGAAACCCTTGTCTTGTTGGAAGTGCCCGTTGGTGTTTCTGTTAAGGATGATCCTGTGTCTCAGATAGCTGCCAGAGTGTATGATGGTTTGGGGATTGTTCCACGCGAAGACTTAGAGGAATTAATAACACAACTGACACCAGAGACGCGCACAGATTTACGTGCGAAGAAAATCCGTTTAGGGCCTATTTTGGCCTTTATGCCAGAACTTAATAAGCCTGCTGCGGTGCGTTTGCGTGCATTGTTATTATCCATTTTCAATGGTCACGACTTGCCGGCGAAAGTCCCTGCGGATGGTATTGTTTCGGTCAAAATAGAAGATGAAAACGCTGACCCCGTTTATTACAGATCAATCGGTTATCCTTTATATGGCGGGCGTGCCGTGCGTATTGATATGCTCGACCGTGTTGTATCATGTGTTTATGATCACGCGGATAAGGGTAAATTTCAGGCGCGCCATGAAATGGCAGAATGGCTCGGTTGCTCTATTGAAGATTTATACAAAGTTCTTGAATCTATGGGCCATGTCAAAGTGTATGATCCGGCAGATCATATTAAGGAGAAGGCTACGGACGCCGCTGATGCACAACAGACGGACTGTCTCTTATACACATCTCCGAGCCCACGAGACGTCTGAG
>CAXHFH010000126.1:0-5598 GCA_964015995.1 uncultured Alphaproteobacteria bacterium | reverse complement strand
AGATACTCAGACGTCTCGTGGGCTCGGAGATGTGTATAAGAGACAGTCATCACAGGGTCAATCAGATACCGCGCCTCCACCTGATCATTGGTGTAAACATCGAATATCTTTTCAAATTCGGGATCAACCAGATTGGCGCGTTTGAGCTTTTTTGACTTCTCCTTGAACCACTCGCTGATTTTACCGCGATCCTTATCCAGCGTCGTATGACCGTAGAATTTCTTGGATTTCATATCGAGCAATATCGCAAGCCCTTTAAACACAGAGACATAGCGCGTGCGATTTTTACTGCGGCGTTTTTGTTGAAAATCAATTTCAGAAAATTCGATATCGACGCCCTTATACGTCCCCTCAAAATAATCTTCGCTCTTGTAACGATCATGATTGGGCAGAATTTTAGACGGCCACATTTTATGCAGCTTTATCTCACCTTCCACATCATAACGAAAATCACCAAAAAGATTAGCGAGATTCGGCAGGACCTCTTGTTTATACGCCTTGTTATATTGGCGTTTCGGCTGCGTTACCCACCAATATAAACCGCCGATAACTGCGATTGTGAGCCCTGCTGCGCTATCATCACTGCTACTTTGTAGCCATAACAGCATATAATCCAGATAGCCCGTAAAAGGCGTTACAATAAACGCCGCCGGAATGGCTATTTTCTTACGGAATTTGTATGTTTTGAACTTCTCTTTTCGGATAACCTCAAGACGCTCGAGCTGCTCTTTACTGGCCTCTAAAAAATTTAACTCATCTTGATCACGAATATCTTTAATTTCAGGTAATTCGCGCTTATCCCGCTTTAACAAAAGCCCCAAAATATTAAAGCTCATAAACAGCTACCCTTGTGTTGGAGAATCCTCGGCATCAAGATCTGCGCCGTGTGTATTATGATAACATACAGCCGCAAAGTTAAGAAAGCCTTGACGCTCCTCTGTGCTGAGGCCGCCTTTGGCAACAAGCTGGTCTGCAACATCTGCCGCCTTCGCCTTATAAGCCCCCTCAGTAGCCTGATCAGCATCCTGACGTACCAACCAATTCAAAACCGTTGACACAGCCTCCATATCGTCTGTATCGGGCGTTTCATAGCCATTATTCGCATGATAAGCACGCGCCATAATCAATAAGCCACTATTCACCATATCGATATAGGCCTCATGATCATCGTTTCCGCGGAAAAAGGCGCCTGAATCATCTCGAAATTTATCCAACATAATGATACCCTCACTGGTCAAAAACACACTTACAAAAAGGTCGCAGAAAACTGATGGGAACGCAAGAAAAACCAAGTTTAATCAAAGGCTATGACGGTTACAGCCGATGTTGGTGGTGCGGCGATGATCCTCTATATGTGCGTTATCACGACGAAGAATGGGGTCGGCACGTTCATGATGATGTACGTCTTTTCGAAAAGATTTGTCTGGAAGGGTTTCAAGCGGGCCTAAGCTGGATCACGATCTTACGAAAGCGTGAGAATTTCCGCGCGGCGTTTGCTGATTTCGACTTTCATAAAGTCGCTAAATTCGACAATGATGATATTAACAGACTACTTCAGAACGAGGGCATTATCCGCCACCGCGGCAAGATCGAGGCCACCATTAACAACGCCCAGCGCGCCCTTGAATTGATTGAAGAACAAGGATCACTGAGTGATTATTTCTGGTCTTATAAGCCAGATCACAAGCCTTTACCCAAGGCGATCAGCGACATACCGTCTAAAACAGATATATCGGCAGCTCTATCGAAAGATTTGAAAAAGAGAGGCTGGAAATTTGTCGGACCAACAACGGTTTATGCATTTATGCAGGCCATGGGCATGGTGAATGACCATATTGATGGTTGCTATAAATCAAAAACTAAATCTGATTGAATTGGCTTATCTATTGCCGCCCAAAGTGTGGCCATGAAGAAATTCTTCAACCGGTCTATCATAAGGATCTGTAGGATTAGCATTCATATCCCCTTGATTTTCACGGACACCCTGCATAATTCTATGCATACGCTCTTGATCTTCAGGAGAGAAATCATCAATCGTGAAATTATTCCCTCTGAATGGGCCATTCTTAAAGATACGCCCCAGTGCGTCAATCTGCGCTGCAAATGCTGTGGCTCCCCCACGAATGATCCCGGGCGTATTCTCATAGGTTTTAAGCGTTAGACTAGATGACGCTGCATATTCACGCTCATCATCATGAGAATGCGGATGCGTGTGAGAATAGCTACCGTGGGAATGAGAATGGGTATGACCGCTTCTGTCATTATAATGGCCGCTTGTGCCCACACGACCGGAACGCGCCAAAGCATCCAGACGTTGCTTATCAGCATCACTCAGACCGTCATTTCTTCTTTCATGATTAGGCATCGGAACTCTGCCGTTTCTTTGCTCAACCTCATAGCCTGTGCGGTATGCCGATCTTTCAGCAACTGACGCAACATAATCGCGTGAATTTGTTCTGGAAAGAGATTCACCGTAAACCGCTTGGAACGCTGTAATTGTGTCTAAACCATTACCTTGCGCTGGAACGATCGCCATTAAGCCCATATAACCGTCGGTCTGCGCCCATCTTACTGAGCCACCGGGGGTACGTTCATATTCATCAACAAAGTCATCAAGACGTCTTGCGCCATAATCATGGCGCTGAGGATCAAACCCCTGAACAATATCAGTGTTACCTTGTCTTTGCTGTGGAATTGGTGTGATTGCATCTGTTTCATAGTCAACAAAGCGGAATTCCAAATCACCACGCTCATTTTTGTACGCCAATACAACATCCATGTCAGGATGGCTTATTCCATGCGCATCAAGTTCCAACATAATAACACCATCAGGGTTTCTGTCATTACGCATTTGCTGTTCAAACATCACCTCTAACGGGTGCATAACATCCCTGTCTGCCGTCTCTCTAACACCGGGAATGTCGTTCAAATTCAACTTTTGAGTCAAAAACGCTGCCTGTGTATCAGTAACCATTCTAAGGTCACGAATAGTTTCAGGCCTGTCGTGCTGTACTGTACGCTCCGGCACCACAAGCGGTATCACGGGAACGTCAGGTGTTGTGTTTGTTTCAACAGTAACTTCTGGCGCTCTCATATTGATTGATCTTTGGAATGGTTCCAATCCCAACACCTTGTTAATGACATCACGAACGCCGCGATCATTTGGGTTTTCCCAGTTGTAGTTATCGAGCAAAGCCTTCAAATCATCCGCATCACCATCTTGGATTTTATGCGTAGACAGATAAAGATCCATATCCAATTCAACAAATTTATCATCCGACGGATCATCATTTCCGTTTTTATCGCGAATAATCGCAAAAACTGATGTATCGCCCGGTCTTGTGAAGAACAGTGGAATTTCACATGGCCTGTCTTTGTTATATTCTAAATATTGATCACGAAGCGGATCATCGCCTGTAAGGTCTGTTTCCACAGGGGCAGCATCCGGAACCCACTGTGCCAGTTTAAGGTCAAACTGATTACCAAAATGAGACTGGGTGAGAACACTGTGTGCTTGAGGATCACCACTTCTGTTTAACGGATCGTTCTTAACCGTTGAGTATCTGTCTACGCCAAGACCTTCGAGCTCATTACCATTAACACTAACAGGACCAATTATAGCAGCGTTAAATTTAGCAACATCCGCCGCACTTACACCCTTATCTTGTAGATATGTCGTAAGCGTATCTAAGTTTTCCAATGATAACTTACTGTTCTTTTCAATAACATCGAGGTGGTCTTGTGTAATGACAATATTTTGTTCTTGTAGTTCATGGATTTGCGCACGGATCAATGTTTCTTCAATGACGGCATTAGTATAAGGCGTAAATGAGTCAGTATAGACCATGACACCATCAACATCTTTTTTCATACCGTTTGCATTGAGCGACAGCCCTAACGCCTCGGCATTATCACCAAGCACCGCCTGAATATCATCAACGCGGCCATGAGAATAACGCGTATCTCCGCTCATCTGATTCGCATTATTAGGCTTGTAAATCAGCTCAACATTCTTATCACCAGCTTCGATAACCTCTGCATCAACAGCAGGTGCATTAGACTCACGCTCTCTGTTTTCCCCATCAGGTGATACAACGGCCGTAATTGCTTCGCTTGTGCCAAGCTGCAAACCATCATTCTCGTCTTCAGCAGGGACTTCCAAAGGCGTCTCTGTACCAGTTGTTACCGGCGTGGTTGCATTTGGATCTGCTGTGCCTGTTGGCGTACTTACGCCGGGAACGGCAAAGCCGGAAGCAGCCAATCCCTGCATTTCTCTGGATGTTTCTTGCAGATATGCATTCAACTGTTCCGTATCTAACGTCGCACCACCTCTAAATCTCTCACCTGATTCCAGCAGACTTTGAGAGAACACCTGTTGCGCATTCGCAAGATCCGTACTGTTTTGAGCCGCAACTAAAGCGTCCTCAACAGCCTGACGAACAACATCTTCGTCTTGATCCTTGAAAATAATCCCCATGGCCATTTTGAACGCGCCGCCATCCATCTTGTCCATGATCGCATCTTTTGTTCTTGCCATTACGGCGGCATGATCAGCACCTTCGCCAAGCTCTTCTTTGGCTTGGTTATAGAACGATGCAAAATTCTCTTCTATAAGCGGTTGCGAGCGCTCAAGAGCAGCGGCATCGTCATTGTCACCCCATAGGCGACCAACATTAATACCAAAGAATTGACTTAAGATACCGCCAATCATTTGTCCGAATTCAGAATTCGTGAAGAAATCTTGTAACCAGCCCTTTAAACCCGGCATCCACTGATCCATAAGACCAGAAGCCGCACTCATCATTAGATTGGTCTGATTTGTTTGTCTTGCTTTTTCGTTGTCGTACACGCCCTGTTGTTGCAAAACATCCATACTGTGGAAGAATGTATTGAGCTGTCTTACAGCCTGTAAATCTTTTTCATAAGTTTGTGCGAACTGATCACGACGTTGCATATCTTGCTGATACTGTGCTTTCTGTTCGTCCGTTGCATCTGCTCCCGGTGCTGTCGGCTCTGTATCATCAAAAGTAAGTAATGCGCGTGCTATCCGTTGTTGCTCTTCAGCGCTTGCGCCGGATAAGGCTCCACCGCTTGCACCAAACATTCTAAGAGGTGTTCCATCTTCAGATTTAATCTGATCGCGAATAAACTGGAATTCAGGCTTGGTCATAATCGCAAGCCTTAAATTTTCACCGACAGCCGAATTATAAGTCCCATCAGGGTTCTCATCGCCATTGAGCATTTTTAAGCCCATAATCAATTTAGATGCCAAATCCTGAGAATTTGCACCAAACGTATCATCAGCGAGATCAGCCTCCGTAAGGGGCGTAATAATTGTATCTGTCAAACCAAATTGAGAGATCATGCCGCCGATGCCAGGAAGATTATCTAACTGCCCGCCTAATTCAGACAAAACGCCCTCCACAACCAAGATAGCCTTCGCTCTTTCCAACTCAGGGTCTACTGGCGTTGTTTCATCACCGCCCTGTGGCGTGGTTGTTTCATCACCGGGCGTGGTCGTTTCATCACCACCTTGCGGCGTAGTTGTTTCATCACCGGGCGTGGTCGTTTCATCACCACCTTGCGGCGTAGTTGTTT
>CAXHFH010000125.1:0-5724 GCA_964015995.1 uncultured Alphaproteobacteria bacterium | reverse complement strand
GACCTGCGCGTTGGCTAAACCGGATTGCGAAGATATCACCATACCCGCCGTATCCAGTGCGGTCATAAAAATACGGGCGAATGTGCCTATCATCAAACCGATCACAAGCTCCATCGCGATTAAACCGACAAGCTCAAATGTCGATGGAATTGGGTTTGGAATATAAGGCAGGATAAGCGGAAACAGAACAAAGGAAATCCCCAGTGCCATGTGCAAACGAATACGCGTGGGGACAAAAGAATCCCCCAAACCCGGCATAATAATGATGGCCGTACCGATGCGTACGAAGGTCAACATAAACGCCAGAACACCACTGACCAGAAAGGCTTCGAGTGCGCTTTGCATCGCCCCTTTACCCCCCGCCAATCATACGATCAGCAAGCGTTTCCATGAAAACAACAAGAACATTCATCATCCATGGTAGAAAGAAAAACAGAGAGAGGAAAATCGCAACAATTTTCGGCACGAACACCAATGTAATTTCCTGAATTTGTGTCAAAGCCTGCACCAACGCAATCGCCACACCGACAACAAGGCCAACCAACAATACAGGCAAACTGATTTGTATGGTAATCAGCAGGGCTTGGCGGGCAACTTCGATGACTTCTGTATCATTCATAACCCTCAGCCTAGCAAAAGCAAGGCGCGCATAAAACCGCAATCACGGTATTCTCCAAAGTAAACCACATGAAAAAAACGATGCCCCGTGGTACGCTTTACCCTGAGTCATCTATTGAAACGTAAAAACCGTGACAACCCTGTTGCAACGGAGTGAAAATGAAAAACACATCAAAAGAATTAGTAGAAAAAGCCTATAAAGAATCTGACCTTGCTAAACGTTGGAAATGTATTGCTGAAATCCAAAGACGAGGTACACGAGAAGAATTTAATATCGCAAAAGAGCAGACAAAATCAAACGATCCCATAAGACGTGGAATCGGTGCAGATATCTTGGGGCAGCTCGGTTGGCAAAAAAGTAAATTTCGAAAATCTTCAGTTCAAATTCTTGTTTCTCTATTAGAGGATAAAAATGAAGACGTCATTTATGCAGCAGCAACGGCCTTGGGGCATAGGGAAGCACCTGAAGCAATCCCTCATTTAATAAAACTCAAGGACCACAAAAACGAAGAAATTCGCCTTGGTGTTGTTTATGGGTTAACAGGCTACGAGGATGAAGATACGGTCAAAACACTTATCGAGTTAAGCAATGACCCTGATCATGATGTTAAAAACTGGGCTACGTTTAATTTGGGCAGTCAATGCGACGTCGATACGCCAGAATTAAGAAAAGTATTAAAAGCCCGCCTAAATGACGAAGATAGTGACACTAGAGGCGAGGCTATTATAGGATTAGCTAAAAGAAAATATGAGAACATAGAAGATATCATTATAAAAGAATTGGAAAATGATGAAATTGGTACTCTTGTTTTAGAAGCAGCAACCTTAATCGGCAACAGAACATTTCTTCCATATCTCAAAAAATGGCAAGATTTCAAAAAGTGGCAGGAAACACCAGAGAACCTCGAAGACACGTATTTCCAAGATGTATTATATGACGCTGTTAAAGCTTGTTCTTAGATAGGCATCCGCATGATGTCTTGATAGGCGGAGATCATACGATCACGCACGGAGACAACGGTCTGGAGGGTTAATTCCGCGGAAGTGACGGCCTGCACGACGTCTGTTAAGTCGGCATCGCCTGTGACGGCCTTCGCGGCCATGTCTTCACCGCTTTTCATTGTATCAACGGATTCTTCGATGGTGTTTTTCAGGAAGTCGGAAAATGTTACGCCATCATTATCATCTGCGGCATCACCGCCGGAAATAATTTGCGTACCCGCAGAGTTGCTGCCCCCGATATTTTGGGAACTGGTGTAGGCGCTTGCCGCCGCGTTTGGATTGATACCGCTAAATCCCATAATATGTTCCCTTCCTAATGACTAAGTTTACTTCTGTTTTAACCGCGAAGCAAATCGATTGTGCGTGAAATCATCGAACGTGATTGTTCGATCATGCCTAAGTTCGCCTCGTATGATCGCTGCGCCTCGCGGACATCCATCATTTCCAGCATTGTGTTCACATTTGGCATTTTCACATACCCGCCTTCATCTGCCGCGGGGTGATCCGGCTTAAATTCCAATGGGAATGGTGTTTCCTTATCTGTGCCGATGTCGTTTACCTCTACCAGATGAAAACCCATCTCACGATCAAGTTCGTTCTTGAAACTGATCGTCTGGCGCGTATATGGATCGGCCCCCGGCGTTAAGCCCGTTGTTTCGGCGTTCGCCACGTTTTCGGAAATCACACGAATACGCGTACCTTGCGCGCGCATGCCGTTTGCCGAAATCATTAATGCATCTACAATATCACTCATTTTATGCTCCCTACTCTATCGTGCTGTACCCAAAGCAATCTTGAACAAGCCAATTTGCTTTTGATAGACATTCACCATCATGTTGTAATCCATCGCGTTTTGTCCCGCGTGCATCAGTTGTTCTTCCATAATTACCGCGTTACCTGCGGGCGCGACTTCGTATGTGTCGCGTTGCTTGCGGGAATTGACGTCCCCCGTTGCGTTTGCATTGCCGAGGTGCTGTTCGTCCGTTGTGGCAACAGACACTAAATTCACATTACCATGTGCCTTTTTTTCCAACATGGATGAAAAATCGACATCCACCAAATCTTTCGGGCGATAACCAGGCGTGTCCGCATTCGCTACATTTTGTGCGATAATGCTCTGGCGCTGGTTCAAAAAGTCCATTTTTGCACCGATGGCCTGAAAAAGTCCTATATCCTGTATCGTCATGGTTTCTAACCTTGTATAATTACTTCCATAATAACTAATGCAGGAAGCGTGCCAATGAGCGATGGTTTTGATGATGGTTTTCAAAGTGACGGCAAAAAAGAGCTAAGCCATTCAACTATAAAGAAAATCCCAAAAAGCAAGACCGCAGTAGCCCTGAAAGAATCGGACGGTGGGAAAAAAGTGCCCAAACTCGCGGCGGCGGGTCGCGGGACATTTGCCGAGAAAATTCTGCAGCTTGCCTATGAGAATAACATTAATGTTCGTGAAGATAGCGATCTGGCGGAATTACTGGCCACAATCGAGCTCGACAGCCCCATTCCAACCGAGGCCTTCATGGCCGTTGGGGAAATTCTCTCTTATGTGTACCGCGCGAATGGTCAGGAAAACCCCTTTGATACTGATTAATAAAAGAACGCCCTGAAAGGCGGCCTCGTACTTACTCTGTACAATTTGCGTCTCGCAAATCACAAAAAATGATGATAATTAATATCCATGGATACAATTTCACCTGATTTACCACAGTTTCTACGTCTGATCATCGCACTTGGCGTTGTGCTGCTCTTGATGGGTGGTTTAGCTTTTCTGCTAAAAAAGTTGGGACTGGCGCAACAAACATCCACCAAACACAATGGTAAGAAGCGTTTAAACATTGTTGAATCCCTGCCCCTTGATGCGCGCAGACGTTTGGTTATCCTAAAATGTGATAAGGTCGAGCATCTGGTGATTTTAAGCGCCACGGGTGAAACGGTAATCGCCAATGACATTCCGCCTGTGGACTATTCGAGCAATTCAGATCAAGAGGCTTAATCTCCGTCTATCGCTTAGGCTATGATAAGCGCATGCGCAAAGCCATCTTAAAAAAACCACACCTAATGATTGCCGGACTATGTCTGGCAATGCTTGGCTTCTGGGCATTTCCGGCTTTCGCGCAGAATATTTCCATTGATCTGGGCGCTGATGGTGATGGCACGGTAACGGGGCGTGTGATTCAAATTGTCGCGCTGATGACGGTGCTCTCCCTTGCGCCATCTATTCTGATCATGATGACATCATTCACACGAATCATCGTGGTGCTGTCCTTCCTGCGTACCGCCATCGGAATTCAGCAAACACCGCCCAATACGGTCATGATCTCGCTCGCGCTGTTTCTGACCTTCTTTATTATGGCACCGACATTACAATCAGCTTACGATGAGGGCGTTGTCCCCCTGATTAATGAAGAAATAAATGAAATTGAGGCGTTCGAGCGCACAACCACGCCATTCAAACGCTTTATGCTTAAACATGTGCGCGAAGATGATCTGACTTTATTTGTAGATTTAAGCGAGACAGGCCCGTATGACGAAGCCATGGATGTACCACTTCATATCGTTATCCCCTCTTTCATGATCTCCGAACTACGGCGCGCCTTTGAGATCGGCTTTATGCTGTTCCTGCCGTTTTTGATTATTGACTTGGTAACCGCATCTATTTTGATGTCGATGGGTATGATGATGCTCCCGCCGATTACGATATCATTGCCGTTTAAGATTATATTCTTTGTACTGGTCGATGGCTGGTATTTAATCGCCGGATCACTGATCCAGAGCTTCACGGTCGTTGGCGGCGGCGGATAAAAACCCTATAAATAAGGTTCAGATATCAATATCAGACTTGCTTCACCATCAGGTGGCGGCTTGCGATGAACTGTTGGTTTACCAAAGAAACGTGCGTCACCTGTCATGGCAAATACATGGCCATTGTCTAACGTCACGGGCTTAGCGTCCGGCTTAACATCACAGACGACAAATGCACGATTAGGGTCATCCTTACCCCATGATGTCACATCTTTGTTTTTCGCAATTTCTGTCGCGCTGCCGTTATATTTACACAAAATTGTGCGCTCTACACCCTCACCATGAAAATGCCAATCGGTCGTTGCATTATCAGCCTCGGGCCCCTGTACGTACACCCCTGCATTATCCGTTAGCCTTCTGATACGGCTCAAATCATGCCACACCTGCAGCGCGGCTCTCTGCCCCTCTTCCGAAAGCCGTACATCATCAATGGCATTGTATAATCTGTGCAACGTAACTTCTTGCTCATCCGCACTGCCTACATGTTCCATGCGCATCAGATAATCGGTTAAGGCTTTGTAATCGCCCTCGATATTACGCTCATGCACAATAACCTGACTGGGCTGCCAGAACCCGAAAGAATCATTCACGACACCTGCAATATTATCGGCAGTTTTAATTTTTGGTTGATCACCCATTGATACTCGCTCCCCTTATTGGCGTTACATTACATAACGCAGAGCCCTAATACAAAGGTTTAATTCTGAGCGTCGCGATAGCTTTCAAGAAAGTCCTTGAACAAATCAACCTCTGACACCGCTGATTTCATGGCTTCGCGGTTATCAAGCAAGGCGGTGCGGCGTGGTCTTGTTATCACCTCGAATTGGCGCGCCTTGTTTTTATCACTCTCCAGCATGAGCGCACTATATTTCTCGCGCATATTGGCCAGAGATATCCGATCATTATCCAAATTCAGCGCAATGGCACGCCTTAAAATGATATCCACTTGTTCGGGGCTTAGCTTTTCAGTCATAGAGATGTTTTCATCAATCAAAACATCGTTAAGCGCGTCGGCTGCAATATCCCAAAAGTCGGCTTGCCATGCGATATCGGCTTTCAGACGATTGACCATTTTATCAAGCGGCATCGCATCAAGCAGCCTGAGAGCTTTATTATATTCCTTGTTTTGCGCATAGGCCCTAATACGCAACAGATTAATTTCATGCTTACGCTGCTCTTTTTCACCACTCTCCGATAGGAAATTCAGAGTGTCACTTGCCTTACCCAACGCATCAATCGCTTTTTGCGGGTTTTTATCGAGTAGCTCAATCGCCGCCAAACGTATAGCAATGCGGAGCCTGT
>CAXHFH010000124.1:0-5788 GCA_964015995.1 uncultured Alphaproteobacteria bacterium | reverse complement strand
TTTTCAATTTCCTCAATAGAGCTCTGAAGCGTGCTATCCCCATCAGATCCAATGATATCCCGAACAATATCCACAGCGTGCATACGCACCAAAACGGGCTGATCCGTATCTGAAATATCGCCTTTAACCAAGGCTATGTGCTCGGCGTAGTGAATTTTAGCGGCATAAAGGCATAGCTTAAATTCACTTTTTGAGGACGATGTGAATATATCTTCATGTATCTTTTCCACAAGGCTTTCTGTACGCCTGCGATACTGGATTAAATCCGCAATCGTGCCAATTTTCAAATTATGGAGCTGCGCAAACGAAACCAGGTCTGTCAGGCGCGCCATCGTGCCATCGTCATTCATAATCTCACAAATCACGCCTGCGCCGCTAAACCCTGCTAACTTAGAAAGATCAACGGCGGCCTCTGTATGGCCCGCACGCACCAAAACACCGCCTTCACGCGCCATTAAGGGGAATACATGCCCCGGCGTTGCAATCGCATCAGGTCCATTATCAGGATTTATCGCCGTTTGAATAGTATGAGCACGATCCGCGGCAGAAATCCCTGTCGTGACCCCCTCTTTGGCCTCAATAGACACGGTAAAGGCCGTGCGGTGCTGCGCGTTATTACCACGCCCCATTAATTGTAAACCCAAACGATCAACCATTTGCTCTTCCATCGGCAAGCAAATCAAACCACGCCCCTCTTTGGCCATGAAGTTAATATTCTCAGGCGTTGCCATTTGCGCAGGGATAACAAGGTCTCCCTCATTCTCCCGATCTTCGTCGTCAACGATAATGACCGGCTTACCGTTACGGATATCGGCAATGATATCCTCCATAGAGGATAAAACGGCCTGATCATCATCACTCAGGCGTGCGTCTTTTATGTCTTGTTTTGATATGACGTTGCTCATTTATGCCTCTCTCAGCGCTAACATACGCGCAACATAGCGCGCCAACATGTCAATTTCTATATTTATCTGATCTCCGGCTTGCCTATCACCAAGTGTGGTCTGCTCCCACGTGTGCGGAATGATATTTACGCCGAAATAGTCACCCTCAACTTCATTCACAGTCAGTGACACACCATCAATGGTAACAGAGCCTTTAGACGCAAAATATTGTTCATATCCCTTTGGGATTGCGACTTTAATACGGTGCGAGTCGCCTTCAGGCTCAATAGCGATGATTTTCGAAACACAATCAACATGCCCTGAAACGATGTGCCCGCCCATCTCATCACCAAGCTTTAATGATGGTTCAATGTTAATACGGGTCGCGACGCTCCATGACCCGACAATGGTTTTACTAAGGCTTTCCTCGGAAACATCAAAAAACAAAGAAGAATTTGACTTACTCACAACAGTCAGGCAACAACCTGAACACGCAACAGACGCACCCATTTGAACCGAAGTGACATCCAGTGACACCTCAACTTCGATCCGCCAATCGCCAGATGATTTATCTATGGATTTAATAACCCCGATATCTTGCACTAATCCTGTAAACATATCACCCTTCGCTTTTTGGCACATAACGCTCTAATGTATCATCACCAAGCATTTGGATGCTCTCACGCTTCATATCATAACGATCTTTAAGCGCATCAACATCAAGATCACCGGAAACATTAACCGCGCTATGTCCTATCATGCTTGGTGCGCGATAAACAACCATCTCATCCCATAAACCTTGCCTCAGAAACGACGCATGCACCTTTGGCCCACCCTCAACTAATACACGGGTTATGCCCTCTTTTGCTAACTGCTGTAAAACGGAGCCTAAATCATGCTTATTCACCTGATGCAAAATCGCGCCATTTGCGATTAAGTTGATCTCGTTATCATTGGTTTGCGTATGAAACACCCAGAGGCGTAAAGCATAGGCACTTTTCACCAGAATACTATCCGCAGGTATCTGTAAATCACTATCGAGCACAACACGCACAGGATTATGGTCGAGACCATCAAGGCGCGTTGATAACATAGGAGCATCTTTTAATACCGTTCCGACACCAACCAAAATCGCATCATGCTTTGAACGCAGTAAATGCGCATGACGACGCGACAGTGCGCTTGTGATCCACTGGCTTTCACCACTCTCCAGTGCAACCTTACCATCAATTGTGCAGGCCGTTTTAAGGGTGACATAAGGCCTGTTATTTGTAATCGCGCCGAAGAAACCAGCGTTCAAAGCCTTGCATTCTTCATCCAAAACGCCCTGAACCACCTCAATCCCCGCACTGGTGAGGCGTTCAACGCCCTGCCCCCATACTTGCGGATTTTGATCCAACGTGCCGATGACAACTTTTTTGACTTTGGCTTCTATAATGCTATCAGCACATGGCGGCGTGCGTCCTTGGTGCGTACAAGGCTCAAGTGTGACATACAAGGTCGCACCTTCCGCTTCCTTACCAGCGGATTCCAGAGCCAAAAACTCCGCATGCGGACGTCCCAAATCAGCCGTGCGTGCGCGCGCAATAACAATGTCATTTTTTACAATCACGCAGCCAACAGACGGATTAGGCGCCGTGCGACCAACGCCCCTTCGGGCAAGCGCAAGTGCCGAGCGCATGTGATGAATATCGGTATCAGAAATCATGGGTTACTTGCCCTTGTCTTTCAAATCACTAACTTTATTCAGGAAGTCATTGAAATCCTCAGGGTTGCGGAAATCTTTATAAACAGATGCAAAGCGAATATAACCAACCGCATCAAGGTTCGTTAACGCGTCCATGACGTAAGAACCAATTTTCTCTGATTGAACCTCGGCTTCTCCGCCCGACTCCAAAGAACGAACGATTTTATCCGCCTCTTTTTCGATCGTTTCAAGCTCAACGGGGCGCTTACGAAGCGCCACCTGCATCGATCTAATGATTTTATCGCGATCAAAGGGCTGCTTACGACCTCCGCCCTTCAAAACTGTCATTTCGCGTAATTGAACACGTTCGAAAGTTGTAAATCGCTGATCACAACTCGGGCAGAAGCGACGCCGACGGATGGCTGAATTATCTTCCGTCGGACGCGAATCTTTTACCTGAGTTTCCTCATTTCCACAAAATGGGCAGCGCATTGAACTCCCAACTTCTTTTTAATCCATCTTATTCGTTCGGATAGATGGGGAACCGCTTACATAACGTATCAACCTTGGCTTTAACGGCCTCTTCAACTGCGGCATTGCCTTCCGGACCGTTTGCCTTGAGGCCATCAAGAACCTCAATCGCATACTGACCAACCAGTTTAAACTCCTCAACACCAAATCCACGACTTGTTGCCGCAGGTGTTCCAAGACGCACACCTGATGTCACCATTGGTGGTGCAGGGTCAAATGGAACCGCATTTTTGTTACAGGTCATACCTGCACGCTCTAATGCTTCTTCAGTGTCTTTACCGCTCAAGCCTTTCGGACGAAGATCAACCAGTACAATATGACTGTCTGTTCCACCGGAAACGATATCAACACCACCGTTTTTAAGCGTTTCTGCCAAGGCACGTGCATTATCAATAACGGCTTGACCGTATGCCTTAAATTCAGGCTTTAACGCTTCGCCGTAAGAAACAGCCTTCGCCGCGATCACATGCATTAATGGACCGCCCTGAATTCCAGGGAAAATAGCAGAGTTTAGCTTTTTGAAGATTTCCAGATCATTGGTTAAGATCATGCCGCCGCGTGGGCCACGTAATGTTTTGTGTGTTGTTGTGGTTGTCACATGCGCATGTGGCACTGGCGATGGGTATGTCCCCGCCGCGATCAAACCTGCGTAGTGCGCCATATCAACGAACAAAATCGCACCAACAGAATCCGCAATCTTACGGAAACGTTCAAAATCAATGTGTCGTGGATAGGCTGATGCACCTGCCACAATCATCTTGGGCTTGTGCTCCTGCGCCAATCTTTCGACTTCTTCATAATCAAGCAGTGAGTCGCTTTCACGCACACCATATTGAATGGCATTAAACCATTTACCGGATTGGTTCGGCGCAGCGCCATGGGTCAAGTGACCACCGGCGGCAAGGCTCATCCCTAAAATCGTGTCACCGGGCTGTAGCAAAGCCATCATAACGCCTTGGTTCGCTTGTGACCCTGAATTAGGCTGAACATTGGCATATTTTGCACCAAACAGCTCTTTCGCACGATCACGCGCGATGTCTTCAACAACATCTGAAAATTCACAACCACCGTAATAACGACGCCCGGGATAGCCTTCCGCATATTTATTTGTGAATACGGAACCTTGTGCCTCTAAAACCGCCTTAGAAACGATATTCTCAGAAGCGATCAGCTCGATACTGTCTTGTTGGCGTTTAAGCTCACCGCGGATTGCGTTATAAACATCAGAATCTACGTTTTGTAGTTCTTCGGTGAAAAATCCATCGCAATGTTCTAGGTTTTCAGCTGCGTTGCTCATAATTAGTAAGTCCTTTTTTTAATTTAGTTAGTCTGTTTGAGAAAGTTGGTCTACGCGTTGGTCATGACGACCGCCTTCATAGTCCGTGTCTAAAAATGCCTCGATGATATCAAATGCCACTTCTGTGCCGACAATGCGCGCACCAAGTGCAAGTACATTCGCATTATTATGCAGGCGTGTTAATCGTGCCATAGTGACATCCGTACAATTCGCCGCGCGTATATCAGGATAACGGTTCGCGGCAATAGAAATGCCGATTCCCGTGCCGCAAATCAGGATTCCGCGCTCTACTTCACCATTCACGATACTGCGAGCAAGCTTTTTACCAAATTCCGGATAATCAACGGAATCACTTGAATTTGTGCCAAAGTCCCTAAAAGCAACGCGATCAGAAAAACGTTCCTTGATCGCTTCTTTTAGGTCGTATCCGCCATGATCACAGGCTATCGCAAGTGTTTCCATGTCTATTCCTTCAGAGTATTAAGAGCACAATATATAGTCCCGATTGACCTATGAAATCAATCCTTTCTTTTTCAAAACATACTCAAGGCGTTTCACAGCATTACGTTTGAGCGTTTCTTGCGGCGTATTAGCCGGCCCCTGTATAGAAATCTCGGTCAATGTCTGCGTATCCATTGCAGAAACTTTGACAATGTTCCCCAAAGGAAAAAATTCTATAAGAACTTCGCGACCTTGTAATGCATCTTGCGTCATAGTGAAGTGTATCCATTAAAAAAGCAGGTTTTTTACAACCTGCTCTCAACATAATAAAAATTATTCTAATATTAAACCCTAAAACCCACCACTAAAGTTGGTTTGTTGTGCCCAAAATCGTTCTAACATCTTAAGTGTTTGATTTAACTCATTCAAACGCTCCGGCGTGATTTCAGTGCCTTCAATTTGTTCTTCATGACGATCAAACATATCAGAGATCATCTTGCGTAATTCGATGCCCTTATCAGACAAACGCACCCTGATGGATCGTTTATCATGAACTGAACGTTCTTGTATAAGGTATTCATTTTCAACCATTTTCTTAACATTGTAAGAAACGTTAGACCCTAAATAATAACCACGTATCGTTAATTCACCGACGGTCATTTCATCTTCGCCAACATTGTATAGAATCATACATTGAACGTTGTTGATGTCCTGAATGTTCTTTTTATCCAATTCCACCTTCAACACGTCAAGAAAATGACGGTGCAGGCGCTCTATCAGCTGAATGGATTCGTAATATGGTGTAGTCACAGATCAATCTCCAATAATACGTTCTGTATAAATTACGCTTGCGGATCATAATTATAGTTTGATCCAAACGTAAAGTAATTTTATATATCTTTTAGCTTAAAGAAATGTAAAAAATGAAATAATTATTATGATTAATAC
>CAXHFH010000123.1:0-5874 GCA_964015995.1 uncultured Alphaproteobacteria bacterium | reverse complement strand
TTACTTCGCGAAAAACCGTGACGCTTTGGAGTCACGTCGTGCGCCATTGTACGAAGCCAAGGTTGTTGATTTCATCATTGAGCTTGCCGATGTTAAGGAAAAAGAAGTTAGCGCGGAAGAGTTAACATCTGAAGATGATGAAGAGCCAAAGAAAGCCAAGGCGAAAAAGCCGGCGGCCAAAAAAGCAGCCCCTAAAAAGGATGCGGCGAAGAAAAAAGACGAAAAAGCAGAGGCCGATAAGCCAAAAGCGAAGAAAGCACCGGCAAAGAAAAAGCCGGCGAAGAAAAAAGCGTCTTAATAGAATAGAAAATAATTATACAAACGTCTTGAACAAGCCGTGCCTTATGGTACGGTTTGTTTTGACTCGTGTGCATTCGCACAGGTGAGTCGCGATATTCAACAATTCAAATGTAAAAAGAAGCTGTAAAAATATGAATGAACGTGATCCCCTTAATACTTACATGAACCATCTTGTGCCAACCGTGATTGAGCAAACCAATCGTGGTGAACGTGCCTTTGATATTTATTCACGTCTTTTGAAGGAACGGATTATTTTCCTGACGGGAGAAGTGAACGATCATGTTTCCGCTCTGATTTGTGCGCAGCTACTATTTCTGGAATCAGAAAATCCGAATAAAGAAATTTCTTTCTATATTAACTCACCGGGCGGCGTGGTGACATCAGGTTTGGCTATGTATGATACGATGCAGTACATCAAGCCTAAAATCTCGACTGTTTGTATCGGTCAGGCTGCGTCTATGGGCTCATTTTTGCTTATGGCAGGTGAGCCGGGCTTGCGTTATTCATTGCCAAGTTCACGTATTATGATCCACCAACCTTCAGGTGGTGCGCGTGGTCAGGCAACGGATATTGAAATTCAAGCCAACGAAATTCTTCGTTTACGTAAGCGTTTGAACGAAGCTTATGTGAAACATACGGGCCAAAAGCTCAAGGTTGTTGAAGAGGCAATGGAGCGCGATAACTTCATGAGTGCAGAAGAAGCCAAGAAGTGGGGATTGATTGATCATGTTGTTGAATCAAAGCCCGAAGCACCTGAAGAGGGCGCTAAGAAAAAATAAACAATTTTGATTTATAATTGTTGATGCTCTGCGGTGATCTTAAAAGACAGTGCAGGGCATTAATTACTTTTAACAAAAAATCCGATGAAAAGGCTTTGTTATCTGTGCTTTTCGTCGCATAATACTTGCAAGCAATAAAAAGGATTTCATGACATGCTAGATGAAGAAAACACATCATTTGCTGTGCTGCCATTACGCGATATTGTGGTTTTTCCACATATGATCGTACCGCTCTTTGTCGGGCGTGAAAAATCTGTGCAAGCTCTTGAGCATGTTATGCATTCGGATAAACAAATTATTCTCGTGACACAGAAAACACCAACAGAAGATGACCCGTCCGCGGGTGATCTGTATTCAGTTGGAACAATCGGTACAATTTTGCAATTACTGAAATTGCCAGATGGTACGGTTAAGGTTCTCGTGGAAGGCGGGGAGCGTGTGCGTATTTCGGATGTATCGGAAAAGAATGGATATCTGGACGCAAAAGTCACTGAAATTGTTGATACATCAATCCAGGATGAGGAGTTAGAGGCCTTATCGCGTACTGTGGTTTCCCAGTTTGAGCAATATGTAAAGTTAAATAAAAAGATTCCGCCGGAAGTCATTGTTTCCATTAATCAAATTGAAGAAGTATCCAAGCTATCTGATACTGTGGCGTCACATTTGGCGCTTAAGATTGATCAAAAGCAGGAATTATTAGAGCTTGAGACTACTGCAGAGCGCCTGGAGAAGATTTATAACTTCATGGAAGGCGAAATTGGCGTGTTGCAGGTTGAGAAGCGTGTGCGCAGCCGCGTGAAACGTCAAATGGAGAAAACTCAACGCGAATATTATTTGAACGAACAGATGAAAGCGATCCAGAAAGAGCTTGGCGAGGGCGAGGGCGGCCTTGATGAGATGGGGGAGCTGGCGCAAAAAATTGAAAATACAAAAATGCCGAAAGAGGCAAAAGAACGTGCAGAAGCAGAGATGAAGAAGCTTCGCCAGATGAGCCCAATGTCAGCCGAAGCGACAGTAGTGCGCAATTATCTTGATTGGGTGTTGAATGTTCCGTGGAGCAAGAAGTCACGTGTCAAAAAAGACATTAAGGAAGCCAAATCTGTTTTAGACAAAGATCATTACGGTCTGGAGAAGGTTAAAGAACGCATTTTGGAATATCTTGCCGTTCAGCAACGTACCAATAAGGTCAAGGGGCCAATCTTATGTCTCGCAGGACCGCCAGGTGTTGGTAAAACATCCCTAGGTCAGTCTATTGCGAAAGCAACGAACAGGAACTTTGTGCGTATGTCTTTGGGCGGTGTCCGGGATGAAAGTGAAGTCCGTGGTCACAGGCGTACATACATCGGCGCGATGCCGGGTAAAGTCATTCAAGGCATGAAAAAAGCCGAAACAATTAACCCTCTATTCTTGTTTGACGAGATTGACAAGCTAGGCTCTGACTGGCGCGGTGATCCGAGTTCGGCATTATTGGAAGTTTTAGATCCTGAGCAGAACGAAAAGTTTCAAGATCATTATCTGGAGCTAGATTACGATTTGTCGGACGTCATGTTCGTGTGTACGGCGAATAACATTGCCAATATGCCAAGACCTTTGTTGGATCGTATGGAAATTATTCGTATCTCTGGCTACACTGAGGATGAAAAAGTCCAAATCGCCAAGCGTCATTTGCTTGCAAAGCAGAAAAAAGCGGCAGGTTTGAAAAATAAAGAGTTTTCAATCAGCGATAATGCGCTGCGTGAGCTTATTCGTTATTACACAAGAGAGGCGGGCGTTCGTAACTTGGAACGTGAATTAGCCAATCTATGCCGTAAAGCGATCAAAGAAATATTGATGAAAGGGCGTGAGAAAGTATCAATTACGCCTAGAAGTCTTGAAAAGTTCGCAGGTGTTAAGAAGTATCGTTATGGCGAAATCGAAGAATATGATCGTATCGGCGTTGTCACAGGTCTTGCGTATACAGAAAGCGGTGGAGACTTGCTCTCTATCGAAGCTGTAACGATGGCTGGTAAGGATTGTAAGGTGTCCACCACCGGTAATTTAAAAGATGTTATGAAGGAATCTATTACAGTTGCGGAGATGTTGACGAAATCACGTGCTGCTCAATATGGTTTGGATTATGAAGAGCTAAAAGAAAAGCAAATTCACGTCCATGTACCCGAAGGTGCAACGCCAAAAGATGGGCCATCGGCAGGTGCTGCGATGGTGACGGCGATTATATCTGCATTAACAGGGATTGAAATTCGCCGTGATATCGCAATGACCGGTGAAGTGAACCTTCGAGGGAATGTGACGGCGATTGGTGGCTTGAAGGAAAAGCTGCTTGCTGCACTTCGTGGCGGTATTAAAAAGGTTCTTATTCCTTCGGAAAATGAAAAAGATCTGGCAGAGATTCCCAAAAACGTGCTCAAAGCATTGGAAATTGTGCCTGTTCGCACCATTGATGAGGTGCTCTCACACGCACTTTTAGACATGCCAAAACCGCTGGAATCTATAAATAATGGAGAATTAGACCAAATTCCTTCGGAATCTGCGGAAAATAAGGGAGAAACAGTGATTCACCATTGAGTCTTTTGAAAAAAAGGCTTAAAAAGGAATCACCAAAATGATTGGAAACCCGCACTGGCATTTGTTTTTGCGCAATCCTGTCTTTTGGTCTGTTTTTAAGAATGGTTTTTAAAAGCAGTCTGATTTTATTTACTCAAACGCACATAGGGGGTTCCTGTGAACAAAAATGACCTAGTATCAAAAGTTGCTGAATCAGCAGATATTTCAAAGCAAAAAGCCGCGTCCGCTGTTGACGCTGTTATCGATGCCATCAAGGGCAGCCTAAAGCAAGGTGACGATGTTCGTCTCGTAGGTTTTGGAACATTTTCAGTGTCACAACGTGCGGCAACAACTGGTCGTAACCCACGCACTGGCGAACCAATCAAGATTCCTGCTTCAAAGCAGCCTAAATTCAAGGCTGGTAAGGATCTGAAAGAAGCAGTGAACAAGTAAGACTTGATCTTATCGTTTTATAAATATTACGTCGGCCGTACTATAGAGTGCGGCCGGTGTGCTTTTTAGCTTTATTTTTTTGTATAAAAGTACTTGCCTTTTGTGTTCCAAATCATTACCTATATGCAATCTATTTGGTGCGGGTGATTAGCTCAGCTGGGAGAGCATCTCGTTTACACCGAGGAGGTCGGCGGTTCGATCCCGTCATCACCCACCATTTAGCTTCCCACAGACGTTCATCAACCCCTATAATAGTGTTCGAGCAATCTACACGCTGGACTTTAACGTGTGAGCGATAATGTCAACAACCGCTTACAAATGAATGGAAGAATTAAGAGGGATGTAAATAGCTTGCTCATTTATGTTTTATTGTAACTGATATGGAGACCATAAAGTGCAGAAGATACTTACTCTTAATTCATTGAGTGGCCATGAAGTAACAAGTGATAGAGCTGACAAAAATACATTAGCGAAGTTTCGTAATAAGCTTGATAGTGTATGCATACAGCATAAGATATTGCGGTTTTCAGAATTGATTGACTACAGTCACCTTTCTTTTGAAAGGGGAGAAATTCCTTATCCGGAAGGAATAAGTTCTAACGATGAGTTTATGGCAGAGCATGGAAAATGGTTTGATGCAGGAAAAGTTTATAATCAGCTTAGTGACCTCAGAAATGAAGTGCAGCGCAAGCCAATGCGGTTTGGTTTTTTGAAAAATCATTATGACCAAGTTTTGCTAGAATTAGATGAGTGTATTAAATTTACTAAAATGGCTTCTGATGAAGCGTTACAAGTAAACTTTTCGGAGGTTATTGTCGGAGAGTGGGGTAGGCTCGGCAGGCCTCTCTTCGGTGGACTATGAATGCGTGCGCACTGTCTAAATAATAAATTTCGGGTACATAACCTTGAGACACTCATGAAGTAATGCGGCAAATTTCACCGCTTTTTTCTTTGTATCAATATGGTCATTCCTGATTTCCAGCCCAAAGCCTGGTGCTTGCTCGTAGGTCTTTAATATTGTTCCGTCGTTGACTTCAGGGTCTGTGAGGTCATACGGGACGTTATAGCCAATCCTTAGCGCAGCGCCGTTGATGTTTTTAAATATTTTTCCGAATTCACGCGCAATTTTTTCTCCTTCTTCGTTCGTAAAGAAAAACCCAACATCATACTCGTCGCCTGCAATATGGCTATGAAAGCTATGAATATCTATTAAGGCCTCGGGTGGGATCGTTTCAAGGCGTTGGCGTAAAGCCTTATGATACGGATCAAATATGGCTTGAAACCGTATCTCTTGTTCTTCAGCGCTCATATTGATGTTCATAGGAGGGGCACCACCTCTGAGTTTAAAGGCTTTTTCATTGCGCGGACGGTTAATATCAAGCGCACGCCGATGGTAGTTAGATAGAAGGGTGTACGTGCCTGTCAGACGCGCCAATTCCCTTGAAAGGTCTGCGATTCCTATATCGCCATAGGGGTATTTGTGGCAAATCTCTCGGAACGCATCTTTGTCCCAGCCGAGTGTGCCGAGATTCTCTGGTGTTTGACCTCCCGCATGTGGCGCCGTAAAAAGCAGTGGAACCGTGCTATTGGGATTAAGGGCATCGTAAGATAAGGGTTCATCAGGGTTTAAAAGCGGGGAGAGGGATGTTTTCATACTTAATAGTAAAATAAAGCCATCCTTTTATGAAGCCACTATTTTTTAACTTAATTATTTGAAGCTGAGGTGAAATTTTTTGCCAATCGCGCTAAGATAATGTTCTGTCTCTTATACACATCTCCGAGCCCACGAGACGTCTGA
>CAXHFH010000122.1:0-5893 GCA_964015995.1 uncultured Alphaproteobacteria bacterium | reverse complement strand
GGATTCGTCGGCAGCGTCAGATGTGTATAAGAGACAGTCATAAATCTGAGCGATGCGGGCGTCACGGGCATATTGCTCCATGCCCCATTCGGCGATATAGCCATGCCCGCCATAGACCTGCATCATCATATTGGTGACTTCGTACCCCATATCGGTTTGATATGCCTTGAGGATGGGCGTCATCAGGGCGACCAATTCGTCGGCCTCCTGCCTTGTTTTTTCATCTTCATGCTTATTGAAAATATCCAAATTCATCCCCGCCCAATAAGACAACGCGCGGGAGCCTTCAATAAACGCCTTCGCGGTGAGCAGCATGCGCCGCACATCAGGGTGAACAATAATCGGGTCTGCGGGTTTTTCGGGTGCTTTTACCCCCGTGAGGCTACGCATTTGCAGGCGGTCTTTCGCGTAGGCGAGGCCGTTCTGATACGCCACTTCGGCAATCCCAAGCCCCTGCATCGCCACACCAAGGCGCGCGGCGTTCATCATGGTGAACATCGCCTTCAGTCCCTTATGCGGCGCACCAACCAACCAGCCTTGCGCGTCATCAAAATTCAGCAGAGCCGTGGAGTTCGCATGAATACCCATTTTATGCTCAATCGAACCACAGGCCACGCCGTTACGTGCCCCCACGCTGCCATCCTCTTTCGGCAGGAATTTCGGCACCACAAACAGGGATATCCCCTTCACGCCATCGGGTGCATCCGGTAATTTCGCCAGCACGAGATGGATGATGTTTTCGGTTAGGTCATGTTCCCCTGCGGAGATGAAAATCTTCGTGCCCGTAATGTTGAATGAGCCATCGTCATTCGGCACAGCCTTAGACTTGATCAACCCCAAATCCGTTCCGCAATGCGGCTCTGTCAGGCACATCGTACCCGACCATGATCCATCAATCAGTTTGGGCAGGTATAATTCCTTTTGCTCATCCGTGCCAAACGCGTGGATCGCCTCATAGCACCCTTGGGATAATCCCGGATACATCCCGAATGAGAAATTAGCCGAGCAAATCATTTCCTGCATCGCCGTGGAAATCGTCACAGGCATGCCCATGCCGCCATATTCAGGGTCAGCGCTCAGGCCACACCAACCACCTTCCGCGAAAGTATCATAGGCTTCCTTGAACCCTTTGGGCGTATACACCACGCCATTCTCAAAACGGCATCCTTCCTGATCACCGCTCAAGTTAATCGGAAACAGCACCTGCTCACAGATTTTGCCGCCTTCCTCCAATATCTGATCGCCAAGATCGCCCGAATAATCCTCATACCCCGCCAGCGATGAAAGCTGATCGGCGTTTAAAACATCATGCAAAACAAAGCGGATATCATCTAAGGGGGGGGTATAAACAGGCATTATAGTCCTTTCTTCATATTAACAATAAATCCTCTGCTCGCGAGGTACAAAACGCACCCGTTTAAACAATGCCAGAGAAAATGTGTTCCTATCTCTAGGGTATCACAAACCGCCATATCAACCGAGCGGAAAACGAGCGACAGCGTGAACACGGCACCTGCCAAAACCAATATATAAGGCTCGCGTTGCTGCGTTTTGAAATGCCAAACCCCAAAGCCAAGCAGGAACAGGATAGACGGCGCATAGCTGAGTGATCCGTTAAGGATATGCGCAGGCGCCATTTCAGACAGCACCGTCAAAATCATAAACACAATGAACAGACCGGACGTTTTCATCGCCCCCAACCGTATGACATAGAGCGCATAAAACCAGATAAAGGCAATTTGATAGAACAAAATCGGGAGCACGTCAGAAAGCTGCGTTAGTTTGGTGGCAAAGGTATGAAACAGCGTGCTGCCGATGCCGATGGCACACATAAGCGCGATAAGGGTTAAGCTCCGCGCGTTCACCGCGCCCTCACGCTTGGCCAACATATACGCCATAAAGGCGGCGATGATAAAGGCGGCATTGGTCACGGCGTTAATCGGCTCCGCCCATAAGCCCGGCTCTAATCGTTCGCAATATATGTCGATATAATCACTCATGCGGCTCCGCCATGCTTTGTCCGAAAATCATAATAGCCGCGCCCGCCATAATCAGCGCGCCCCCCATCAAGGTTGTCATATCCCACTGCCTTATGCCAAAAATCAAAAAGCCGAACGCGATGGTGAAGACAGGATAGGATGTTTCCGCAAACGCCGTATAGAGCGCGGATGTATTTTTGATCGCGTAAATCGTGAACAACCAGCCCAAGGACGGCGCGGCGGCAGCAACCATAATCATGAGGAATACTGGCCAGTTCGTCATCAGGGTAGAAAAATCGAGCGGTTCATTCCTGAACACCACCAAAACCCCAATCAATGGAATGTAGGCCAACGTATTAAGCGTTAAGAACGTCGCCGCATTCATGTGAATGCCCATAACTTTCTCAATCAACACATAACCAAGACCATAAAACATGGCCGCAATAAACGGGAAGATGACAATCAACGTGCTGTTCATATAAGCACTCCTGTTCTTAAACTATATGCGTTAATTCCTGAGCGGTTTACCTGTCTTGAGCATGGTTTCAATGCGATCAAGCGTGCCGTCATGGCGCAGGAGTTTCATAAATTCATCCAGCTCGAGCTTGAGCAAATCATCCTCGCTGAGGGTTTCGGTATAATCCTTGCCCCCGCCAGATAGAACCGTCGCCAAATGATCAGACACCACCACATCATACGGCGTGGCCTGTCCTGATTTACGCAAATCAGACACAGCCAGATCAAGCGCCATTTTCGCACCCGCACCACCAAGGCGAATATCGTCGCGCTTTTCAGGCGCTGTGTAGTCTTCCGCCATCTTCAGTGCGCGTTGTTTCGCATCATAAAGCAAACGATCACGGTTCATGGTCACGCCGTCCGTTTCACGGAAATAGCCGATATCAATCGCCTCATGCGCGGATTTTGCGACTGTCGCCACACCAATGGTTTCAAATGCCTTACGCACCGCACCAACAGGCGTGGTATCAGGTGAAAACCAGATGTTTTTCTTATCAATCTTGCCCATATCAGCGGCAAACTTCTTACGCTCGCGCTCTTGGAAACGCAGGATTAGCTCCTTACAACCGCCCCAACCGGGGATCAGGCCAACGCCGACTTCCACGAGGCCGGTATAGGTTTCCGCGTGCGCCTGAACAGCATCGGAGGAGAGCAAGATCTCACACCCACCGCCGAGCGCCATACCGCTCGGTGCACTGACCACAGGAAAATCAGAGAATTTCAAGCCCATATAAACTTGCTGCCCGCGCGCAACAAAGCCTTCGACCTGCGGCCACATGGCGATGTTAATCATGAAGATCGCGAGACCAAGGTTCGCCCCTGCCGAGAAATGCGATGCCTCATTATAAATCACCAGAGCTTTATACTCATCGGATTTGGAAATCAGCCTTGTTGTTTCCTCCAGAAGGTTGAAAATATCTTCATCAAAGGTGTTCATTTTAGATGTTTTCTCAAAACACAGAACGCCATCACCGACATGCCACACCGTAGCCGAACCGTTTTTCAAAACAGGCTCGCTCGTCAGCTTGATATCACTGAGGAGCAGCACACCATCAGGGCGCACCACGTCATGATATTGACCGTCAGTGCCGAAATATTGCTGTTTGCCGTCTTCGATACGATAGAACGTGCTGCCACTCTCCGCGACCTGATCCAAAATATCGGGCACACCGATATCATCTTCCAATAATTTATCCGCGAACCATTTCGGGCCAAGCGCGTCGATCATTTCAAACGGGCCTTTTTTCCAGTTATAGCCCAGCTTCATGCCCTCATCGATGTCATGCACCGTGTCAGCGATTTCCCCCACCAATTCAGCGGCGTAATTCAACGTTTGTTTCAAAACTTCCCATGCGTAACGCCCGCCTTCATCATCGGTTTCGACCACAGCGCGCAGGCCTTTGCGCCCTGCATCCACGCTCGCCATTTTCGGCTTATCGGCCTTGGCATACATCGCTTCATCGAATTTATCGGGGTTCAGCGCGAGGGCTTGTTTTTCCTTCACGCCTTTTGGCGCATCAGGGTTGAGGCGATAAAATCCGCCCTTACCTTTACGGCCCGTATAGCCCGCCTCGATCATGCCATGCACGAATTTATAATCGACGAAGATATCGCGGTAATCGTCCTTTTTAGGCAAGTTCGCGAGCAAGCTTTCCGAGAGTTTCGGCATTAAGTCCACCCCGACCAAATCAATCAGCGCAAACACACCAGTTTTGGGAATGCCAACAGGTTTGCTCATCACCGCATCGGCAGCTTCGATGGAAATACCTTGTTTTATGGCTTCGTTCACACCCGCGGTCAGCCAGAATACGCCCAAGCGGTTGGCGATAAATCCGGGCGTGTCGTTACATTCCACCACACCTTTTCCAAGGCGCACATCGCAAAAATCTTTAACGGTTTTCACCGCATCTTTGCGGGTGTCCTTACCCACAACCAACTCCAACAAACGCATATAGCGCGGCGGGTTGAAAAAGTGCGTAATCATGAAATCTTGTTTGAAGGAATCGGGCTGCCCTTCGGCAAGCTTATGCAACGGAATGGTCGATGTGTTAGACGACACGATAGAGCCTTTTTTACGATGCTTTTCAAGGGCTTCGTAAGTCTTGTGCTTGATCTCCAGATTTTCAACCACAACTTCGATAATCCAATCAACATCACCTAACTTGTCCAGATCATCTTCCAAATTACCCGTTTCGATTAATTTGGCGTTGCGTTTACGCATGAACGGCGCGGGGTCGGCCTTCAACATCTTCGCGACAGCACCTTCAGCAAAAGCATTACGATTGCCACCAAAATCATCAAGCTTTGGCGGGACAATGTCGAGTAACACAACAGGCAAACCTGCATTTGCGACTTGGGCGGCAATCCCGCTTCCCATTACACCTGCACCGATTACGGCGACTTTATTGATCTGTGTCATCTCAAACCCTTCGCTTAGTGGTAATAATCAAATTTATGCGGTAAATCGTTCTTCTCCATCAGCTTTTTAAGCTTATAAAACGCATCATCATCTTCTGCGTATAGCCGATGCAAAACTTCAAAAACGTGGCGATAATTATATTGCCCCTTGGGGGACTTAAAGTTCCCTTGATCACAACAGAGCTTTACCAGTTTCTTGCCATGCTTCAGTTTCACAAAAAGCCATTCTTCAATATCCCAATCGCCATATATTTTTTCAATTGTATCTCCGGCCTTCCACAAAAAGATATTAAAACGATCCTTATCCGGCTCGTAGGCAACCTCTATAGAGGTTGCCGAATAATAATCTTCGCGCTTTAGCTTTGTTTCAAAGAGCGTTATTTCTTCATAGCCTTCTGCATTTTTTTTAATGTCCATTATGGCGCTCCTCAAATCTTAAATCGCCTCCAGAACTGTTGCCACGCCTTGGCCGCCACCGATACACATGGTTGCGAGCGCGTATTTTTTACCCTCACGTTTCAGCAAGCTCGCGGCCTTACCCGTGATACGCGCACCGGACGTGCCGAGCGGGTGACCAAGCGCAATCGCGCCGCCATCAAGATTAACCTTCGCAACATCAACACCAAGCTCTTTAATCACCGATAGGCCTTGCGCTGCGAATGCTTCATTCAATTCAATAATGTCAATGTCATCAATTTTAAGTCCCGCACGCGTCAGCGCCTTGTTGGTTGCGGGAACGGGGCCAATGCCCATAATTTCCGCCGCGCATCCGGCAACCGCCACTGATTTGATACGCGCGAGCTTATCGAGGTTGTTCTTATCGGCATACGCCTCAGAACACACAATCACCGCCGCAGAACCATCCGTCAAAGGAGATGACGTCGCCGCCGTCACTGTACCATCAGCCAAAAAGGCAGGCTTTAATGTTGCGAGTTTTTCTGTACTGGAATCGGGGCGAATCGTACCATCAGCTTTCACAT
>CAXHFH010000121.1:0-6293 GCA_964015995.1 uncultured Alphaproteobacteria bacterium | reverse complement strand
TTGTGGTCGGATTTGACTACTTTTCAATCAGATATAAGCGATCTGGATTTTATCGTTATGAACCCACCATTCCACGAAGGTAAAAAAACCGATTCAGATATTGGCGTATCGTTTATCAGTTGTGCATATGCTTCGCTTAAAAAACAGGGGCGTTTATTTATGGTGGCTAATCAGAAATTACCGTACGAAGATATTTTAAGACAAAAGTTTTCGCAATCTGAAAAAGTATATGAAGGGCGAGGGTTTAAAGTTTATGCGGCCATTAAATAGACGGATGAACCTTTATTGCTTCTCTGCCAGCTTTTGATCAATTTTTTCTTCAAGTTTTTCTTCTAATTTCTCGGCGAGTTTTTCAGCCATCTTTTCTTCAAGGCTTGCCAGTTGTTCTTGCTTTTCAGAATCGGATGCATTCGAATCTTTGATACGTTGTTCGGCCTCGGCTTGCTCCACTGAGAGTTCTGCTTGGAAGTCTTTGTCCATTTCTACATCTTGAACATCCGCATAAGGATCGTAGAAACCATCGCCCTCGTCTTGCTTAGGTGCTTCTTTTTCACCCTCTAAGATTGCGACTTGTTCTGCAATAGCTCTGAGTTGTTTTTCATCTTCCATGGCCATAGCATTAAGCCCTGTTTCACGTGCGACCATCTGGTAAATTGAATCCTTGCTTACCTCACTGCCGGTACCGTGCTTAAAGACGTGATATGCCATAGCAGCATCAACGGTAATAATAGTTTTATCTGGTTGGTTACGTTTACGCATGTGTTCATCAGTTAACTGGGTCACCAACATAAGATCTTCGTTGGTCATTGTTACTTTGTGGTGTTTTTGCATGCCCGGACGAATGTTTTTCATGATTTCATATGTTTCTTCGGTGCTGGGTGCTTTCAATGTAATTTTTTGAAAACGTCGATCCAAGGCAGGGTCAGCAGTAACATACATTCTGTATTCATCGAGCGTTGTCGCACCGATGACCATAATATCACCTTGCGTTAGATACGTTTTGATTGTGTCAGAAAGACCGGCAAATGAACTCCCCGGACAATCAGGCATGATTTGGTGAATTTCGTCCATGAATAGAATATAACGAGGTTCTTTTGGATTATGGTATCGCTCTGCCAGCCCTTTCATGAAGGGCAAGAATCGTCCTTGGAACTCTGCTCTTGATGCGGTACCGGATGCCATGCGTGACAAGTCAACTTCGATCACACGTGCGCCTTGGAGCATCTCCGGCATATTGCCCGCGTTAATTTTTTGTGAGAGACCAACCACTGCAGCCGATTTACCCACACCGGCACCAGCCAAGAAACACACGTTTTTTCGTCCACGTTGGAGCAGGATGAGAACTGCATCATCAATTTCTTTGTCACGTCCTGTTATAGGGTCATAACGACCAGCTTTGTCGAGTGCGGTAAAGTCGTTACAATATAGCTTGATCAATTCTTCAAACGTTTCATCGGGTACAAGGTAATCCCATTGTTCAGTCATGTCTTTGTTCTATCCTTCAATATATTGCTATGGATTTTCCGATGTTCAGAATAGTGGCTAATCCTTAATGTGTCTTTAAGTTTTTAAAATCTTTCAAAACGAGCGCTTGAAAGTCCTTGGGCATAAAGTGCGGTCGTTAGATCGCCGTATAATATGCAGTTTACAAGCTCACTCTTCACGGCGTCTTTCGGGTGATATCCAATGCCAAGTCCGGCCATTTTAAGCATGGGCAAGTCATTGGCACCGTCGCCTATGGTTAAACAGTCATCAGGGGTTAAGCTAAAGTCTTTGATGTAATGTTCGAGGAACTCCACTTTTGCGAATTTATCTAATATGGGTTCGCCGACTTCACCTGTTAAGGCGTCGCCCTCAATATTGAGCGTATTGCCGTGATTAAAGCTAAAGCCGCAGCGATCTGCGATGGCTTGTGTGAAAAAGGTAAAGCCACCAGAAACAAGTACGCATGCTGCACCGGATTTGCGCATTGTGTTCACGAATATTTCCGCCCCCGGATTTAATGTTGTTTCATCCAAGGTGGCTTGTAATGCTGTCGTTTTCATGCCCTTAAGAAGTGCCACGCGTTCACGTAGCGCATCATGAAAGTCAAGTTCTCCATTCATGGCACGAGCGGTTATTGCAGAAACTTGATCTTTTATGCCTGCATATTCGGCGAGTTCGTCTAAGGTCTCGCTTGATGCGATCGTGCTGTCCATATCGGCAAGCAATAGTTTTTTCTGGCGATGATCATTTTTGGTTACAAAGAAATCAATGCGGTCTTTCTCGAGCGTTTCTCGTAAATGTGACACAAGTGCGGATTGAGTGCTGCCGGAGATTCCAATTTCTCCTGCCTTGTTTTTATCAAGCCATACAACCTTACTTGTGAAGCTAAGGTTATAGTGGTCTATGATGTTTGCGATGTCTCGAAAATGTTTTTCTGTGACGGGTGCTTTTTTACTCGAAGCAACCAATGTTAAAATATAACTCATAATTATCTAGCCGTGCTCTCATTTTATTTTTTTATTCAAAGATACAGAAAAACACTTGTCAGCGTCCTATAAATTCCTTAACGCTAAAGGCGAGTGTAACTGCTCTTAATCTTTCAAAATACTTATAGTATCAATAATGGTGAAATAAAATGCAAAAGCCAACAATCAAACCTAAAAATCCTAATTTTTCTTCTGGTCCTTGTTCGAAGCGCCCGGGATGGGAACTCGATAAGCTTCATGGCGCTATGCTAGGCCGCTCTCACAGAGCTGCTCCGTTAAAGGCAAAATTGAAAGAGGTTATAGAACTTCACAGAAGGCTTTTGGGAATTCCGGCAGATTATAAAATAGGCATTGTGCCAGGTTCTGATACAGGCGCTTTTGAAATGGCGATGTGGTCTATGCTTGGTGCACGCGGTATCGACGTGTTCGCATGGGAGAGCTTTTCTGATGGGTGGCTCAAAGATATTGTTAATCACTTAAAAATCGAAGACGTTCGTAGTTTTACAGCTAAGTATGGTGATTTACCTGATATGTCGCAGGCTGACCCTGCGCGTGATTGTGTATTTGCATGGAATGGTACAACAAGCGGTGTTCGTGTGCCTGATGGTGATTGGATTTCGACTGATCGTGAAGGTTTAACATTCTGTGATGCGACATCCGCTGTTTTTGCCTACGAAATGCCGTGGGACAAACTGGATGTGACGACATGGTCTTGGCAGAAGGTTCTTGGCGGTGAAGCCGCGCACGGTATTATTGTGTTGTCTCCTCGCGCTGTTGAGAGATTGGAAACATTTACACCAGAAAACAGACCGCTTCCGAAGGTTTTCCGTATGACCAAGGGCGGCAAATTGATTAACGGTATATTTGAAGGTGCAACGATTAACACACCGTCTATGCTTGCCGTTGAAGATTGTCTGGATGCGTTGAATTGGGTGGACCATATTGGTGGCGTAGAAAACAGTATTCGCCGCGCGCAAATCAACTTTGAAGTTTTACAAGAGTGGGTTAAGCAAACCCCATGGATAGATTTTTTAGCGGCAGAAGAAAATACACGTTCAACAACGTCTGTTTGCCTTAAAATCACAGATTCTTGGTTCGAAGCATTACCGCAAGAGGACCAAATGCCTTTTATTAAGTCTATGACGAAGTTGCTTGAAGAAGAGGGGGCGGCCCATGATATCGCTAGTTATCGTGACGCACCTGCGGGTTTGCGCATTTGGTGTGGCGCGACAGTGTCCATGACAGATCTGCAAGAGCTTACGCCGTGGCTTGAGTGGGCTTACGCCGAAGCTAAGAGCGGTTCATAAGGCAAATAAAAAAAGAGCGGAATATCCGCTCTTTTTGTTATGTTAGGTCTCATTTTATTTATTAAAATTCGTAACCAAGTTTCAATGAATATTTTGTGTCATCTTCTTTGATGCCAGGCGCTGGGGCATTGTCCCAATCAAAGTCAATTTGCGCGGACCCGGTTAGGACTTTTGCAATAGGGAAGCGCACGCCTGTTTCTCCATCATATAAAAAACCTTCCGTATCATCCAGTGGAACGGATACATCGTGCTTGTAAAATAGCTGTATAGTTTCATCAATGAATTTTTGATCGTAATCAACGCCCCAAGACACGGCTGCTGAATCTTCGCTGTCGCCGTTCTCATATTCGTCGTTGATATAATCTAAACCAATGCGTGTAGATAGGTTTAGTGGATCACTTTCATAATATTGGTATCCGATGTAAGGACCAACTTTGATGCGTCGATCTAGGTCGGCAATGTCATCAGCTTCATAACTAATGCGACCACCGGCAAACATTTTTTCGCTTAAGAAGCGGTCATATTCACCGTAGATCATGTATTCATCTTCTGTTTCTTCGCCTTCATCTTCGGCGTAACGTATTTCTGCGCCAGCTTTGTAGCGATTTTTTTCATCGCGTGCCTTTGCAAAGCCGTCAGTGACGACAGCCTTTTTGTTTGTGTTACCGTCTGTAACAAATCCCCCGAAATTTATGCGGCCAGACCATGTTAGGCCTGTTTGTATTTCTTCAGTTGCGGCAGGTGTTTCTGCGTCCTCAGCGTGAGCTGATGGTATGTGTGCAAGCGATAGGGCGGCACACATGCTCGTGGTTAGTAGATACTTACTCATTGTTTTGATTTTCCTTTTTTCCATATTAAATAGATGGCGCACCCTATATATGTAAATTATTAAAATCAAGCTGATAATTAAAGTTTGACTTTGTATTAGCTCTCCCTTATGTCTGAACGCCTGTTTTCCTAAACAAGACAAAAATAGGAGTTAAAATTATGCCAAAAGTCTTGATCAGCGATAAGCTGGACCCCCTAGCCGTGGAAATTTTTGAAAAGAATGGAATCGATGTCGATTTCAAGCCCGGCCTAACACCCGAAGAACAACTTGAAATTATTGATCAGTATGATGGTCTTGCGATCCGCTCGGCTACTAAAGTAACGGCTGAGATGATTGAAAAGGGCGCGAATCTGAAAGTTGTCGGCCGCGCAGGTATCGGTGTTGATAATGTTGATATTCCTTCGGCGACCGCCAAAGGTGTTGTCGTTATGAATACGCCTTTCGGAAATTCCATTACAACGGCAGAACATGCGATTTCAATGATGATGGCATTAGCGCGTGATATTCCGCAAGCCAATGAAAGTACGCACGCCGGTAAGTGGGAAAAGAAGCGTTTTATGGGCGCGGAGCTATATAATAAGACATGCGGTGTTATCGGATGCGGTAATATTGGTTCTATAGCTGCGGATCGCGCACTTGGTTTGAAAATGAAGGTTGTTGCGTTTGACCCGTTTTTAACGGAAGAGCGCGCTGAAAAACTCGGCGTTGAAAAAGTTGAATTGGACGAGCTGTTCGCTCGCGCTGATTTCATCACAATCCATGTTCCCAAAAATGAACATACGGCAGGTCTGATCAACAAAGATACGATTGCCAAAATGAAAGACGGTGTTCGCATTATTAATTGTGCGCGCGGCGGAATTGTTGTGGAGGCAGATCTGAAAGAGGCACTTGATTCCGGTAAGGTCGCGGGTGCAGCATTGGATGTGTTTGAAGTAGAGCCTGCTACAGAAAATATTCTGTTCGGTAACGATAAAGTAATTTGTACGCCGCATTTAGGTGCAGCAACGAAGGAGGCGCAAGTAAATGTTGCCATTCAAGTTGCGGAACAAATGTCTGATTACCTTGTGAATGGCGCGGTGATGAATGCGCTTAACATGCCGTCAATTTCTGCAGAAGATGCGCCTAAGCTGAAACCTTATTTAAGGCTGGCGGAGCAGCTTGGTGAGTTTGCTGGTCAAATCACAGAGCATGCAATTGAATCGATCGAGATTGAATATTGCGGTACTGTAACGTCTGTAAATACGGATCCGATCACGTCCACGATGATTTCACACTTGTTGGGATCTCAGATGGAAAGCGTGAATATGGTGAATGCGCTACAGGTTGCAGAAAGTCGCGGTATTCAAATCAAGCAAAGCTATGACAATGACGGTCAGGAATGGCGCTCTATGATCAATATTGTTGTCAAAACCAGTGAGCGCGAACGTAATGTTACGGGAACTTTGTTCACAGGTAAGGAGCCGCGCATTGTTAATATCGAAGGCGTACCGATTGAAGTTGCCTTGAGCAATGACATGTTGTTCATCCGTAATGAAGACAAGCCGGGCTTGATTGGCGGGCTTGGGACGATCTTGGCTAATGCAGGTCAGAACATCGCTGACTTCCGCCTTGGCAGGCAGTCATCTGGGAATGGTGCGATATCTGTCTCTTATACACATCTCCGAGCCCACGAGACGTCTGAGTATC
>CAXHFH010000120.1:0-6404 GCA_964015995.1 uncultured Alphaproteobacteria bacterium | reverse complement strand
CCACCTCTGGATTCGTCGGCAGCGTCAGATGTGTATAAGAGACAGTCTTATTGTGCTCGGGGGGCTTGGTTTTATTGCGTTTAAAGTATGGTCATTTTTCCGACAAATCCCGTCCGAAGATCTTAAAAATGGGTGGGCAGAGTTCAAAGAACAAGGGGTAGGAAAAGGGGTAAGTGTAAAAGCGTCTACGGGCTCTAGCAAAGGTGGACGTTTATTGGAGCCGGCAGAGGTTGCTGTGCGTGCAAAATATTATGCGAAACATTCAATGATTGCAGGCTACGTGATGTTGGTCATTGCACTTGGTTTGGCAGGTGGCTCGTATTATGCGGGGCTTGATATGGTGGATATGACGCAAAATGGTCTATCTGCAACAGGAGAGGTCGTTGATATGCGCCGCCGATATTCGGATGGAAGTTATACATATTCCGCCGTGGTTGAGTTTAGAGACAGAGAAGGCAATAAGACCCGTTTTACCGATAGTGTTGGCTCTAGTCACCCATCATTCAAACGCGGTGATGACGTTACTGTTTTGTATATGCGCGATAACCCTGATGATGCGATCATTGATCGTGGCATTTTTAATTGGGGGCTCAGCGGCGGTTTAGCAATCGGAGTGTTGCTTTTATTATGGGGCGCATTCCATTCTTTGGCACTTGCACGACGTTATGGTGGTTCGCGTTATCGCTCTCGCATGTGAATCATGTGACCTTTTCGCTATATGACACATGCAGGCTCTTGCCTTTGGCGCGATTATCTTTATAGTCTCGTTGTTTATATTGGATATAATCAAAAAATTCAGAGCAAAGGAGCAAAAGACAATGCTTATTTCCAAAGCTTACGCTGCGGCAACAGAAAATGCAGATAAACTCGCAGATATCGCAGGCGCGCCCACCGCAGGCGAAGCGTTGATGTGGAATTTAGGGCTTGTTGTTGTTTTGGTTGGACTATTTTATATCCTTTTGATCATGCCGCAACAAAGACGTTTCAAAGAACACAGTGATATGCTGTCTGATCTTAAAAAAGGTGATCGCGTTGTCACTGGTGGTGGTTTGGTTGGTAAAATTGACAAGGTGCTTGATGATAAAGAAGTTCTTATTGATTTGGGGAACGACATCAAAGTAACGGCTTTACGCACAATGATTCAGGGTAAAACCGATTTAAAGCCAAAAGCGGCGGCAAATGACTCTTCCTCTAAGACAACAAAAGATAAGTCCTCTAAGACATCAAAAGACAAGAAAAAAGTATAGTTAAATATCATGGTTCAAATTCCCCGTTGGAAAATATTTCTTATTCTGGCCGTATGTTGTTACGGCTTTGCCTATAGCTCCCCCAATATGGTTGGTGCGGATGCGCGTACATATATGCAAGAAAACCTGTCATCTTGGCTGCCGCATAAAACGGTTAATCTGGGACTAGACCTACGTGGTGGGGCACATCTTTTGTATCAGGTTGATATGAAACAGGTTTTCAGAGATCGTGAAGCAAGGTTTGAAGAAGACTTCAGCAATGCGATGAAGGAAAACGATCTGACGAAGAAAAGCATTGCTTTAACAGAGGACGGTATCGTTGTTGAGTTGGCTTCGGCGGAAGAAGCTAATACGCTAAAAACAATTATTCGCAGAGATGATCCACGTTTGATGATCTCCACATCCTCTGATGGTGCGACGATTACCGTATCTCTTGAAGGTGATTATATAACACAAGTGCAAGATCAGGTGATCGGGCAGGTGATTGAAGTTGTGCGTAGGCGTATTGATGAAATGGGCACGACAGAGCCTGTTATTCAACGTCAAGGCGTCGATCGTGTTGTTATTCAAGTGCCGGGTGCCAGTTCTGATCAGGTGCGTGACTTGGTGGGGAAGACGGCAAAACTGGGGTTTCATCTTGTCGGTCAGCCAGGGAAGAAAAATTTCAGAGAAATGACATTGCCCTATGTGGATGAGCCGGGGCGTGATTTGAACGTTAAAAAGAATGCTATCATCGATGGTGAGATGTTGGAAAGTGCACAGCCATCTTTTAATCAATCGGGGCAGCCTGTTGTGAGTTTCCGTCTTAACTCGGTCGGGTCACGTAAATTCTGTGATGTTACACGCAAAAACGTCAATAAACCTTTTGCGATTGTCCTTGATAACAAAGTAATTAGTGCGCCGCGTATTAACGAAGCTATTTGTGGCGGCAGCGGTCAGATCTCCGGTGGCTTTGATATGAAAGAGGCCAAAGACCTCGCGCTGTTACTGCGCGCTGGTGCGTTGCCTGCAGATATGGAAGTGGTGGAAGAGCGTACTGTCGGGCCTTCACTTGGTGCGGACTCTGTTGCAGCCGGTAAAAAGGCGAGCCTTATTGGCTTAGGCTTTGTGTTAATCTTTATGGTTGTCAGTTACGGCTTGTTTGGTTTTATGGCTAATGTGGCATTGGTGGTAAACATCGCGCTTATTCTTGCGATTTTATCAAGCATTCAGGCGACATTGACCCTTCCGGGGATTGCGGGGATTGTCCTCACCGTTGGTATGGCGGTGGATGCGAACGTACTTATCTTTGAACGTATCCGCGAAGAGTTGGCCAATGGGCGCACGGCGATTTCCGCGATTGATGCGGGTTATTCGCGCGCTATGTCGACGATTGTTGACTCGAATTTAACAACACTGATTGCGGCGATGATCTTATTCTCATTCGGTACTGGGCCAATCAAAGGGTTCGCAGTCACTATGGGAATCGGGATTATGACGTCGTTTTTCTCAGCGATTATGGTAACGCGTTTGTTGGTTGTTTTATGGCTGCAAAAAGTAAAACCCAAAACAGTGCCGATATAAAGGAATAGTGATATGCGTGGAATAAGATTAGTCCCAAGTGACATTAACCTAAACTTCATTGGCATGCGTTTTGGTGCCTATATGTTGTCTGCATTTATAATTGTGGCCTCTATCTTCATGATTGCGACTAAAGGTCTGAATATGGGGATTGATTTCACAGGCGGTACAATCATTGAAATTCGTACACCGGTAGAGCCTAATCTTGAGGCTTTACGATCCGAATTAAATAATCTTAATTTGGGCGCTATTTCTATTCAGGAATTTGGCCAGGTTGATGATTTGCTTATTCGTTTGCCGGAACAGCCAGAGCCTGAAGATTGGGATAAGAAAGAATCACCGAATACGATAGCTATTGAATTGGTAAAAGAATCCCTCAGTGAGTCTTTTGAAGGGCAAGAAATTGATTATCGCCGTATAGAATTTGTTGGGCCGCAAGTTGGTAAGGAGCTGAAACTAAAGGGGATTTACGCGATTTTATTCTCATTGATGGGCATTATGACCTATATTTGGTTTCGTTTTGAATGGCAGTTTGGCGTTGCCGCTATCGTGGCATTAGCACATGATTCCATTGCGACGATTGGATTGTTCGCTATGACGCAAATGGAGTTTAATCTATCTACGGTCGCGGCGATCTTGATGATTGCCGGTTATTCAATTAACGATACAGTGGTTGTTTTTGACCGAATTCGTGAGAATTTGCGTAAGTATAAGAAAAAGCCGTTGCCCGATTTATTTAACTTCTCAGTTAATCAGACCTTATCCAGAACCTTGATGACGTCGGTGACGACATTATTGGCTTTGATTGCCTTATATGTGTTTGGTGGTGAAGTTATTCGCGGCTTTGTTGATGCTTTGATTTTCGGTATCGCAATCGGTACGTATTCGTCTGTTTTTGTTGCGGCACCAGTTCTATTGATGATGAACATCAAGCGTGGTGTGCTCTCTATTGATGATAAAGACACAAAAGAGACTTCGGATACAGCCGAAGCTGTAACATAAGTCCTGCGGTATGGATGTAACCCCCCTCATTAAATCTGGAACTCAGATTATACAATCATACACTGGTGGTGTGTTTAAGGTGAGTTCGCTCACCTATGACCATCCGGTTTATGTAACGCCGGATGGTACATGTTCTTGGGAAATTGGAGATGTAACAACGGTCGCAGATCTCACGATACAGAATTTTGATATGATTGTGGCTGATAGCATTGATGTTGTTTTACTCGGTGCGGGTGCGGAAATGGCATTCTTACCGAAAACACTAAAAATCCAACTTAAAGAGGCTGGTTTATCCGTTGATATCATGGATACAGGCGCAGCGTGCCGTACCTATAATGTTTTGATGGCTGAAGGGCGCCGCGTCGCGTGCCTGTTGCTGCCATATAACTGAACGCATTCCCCACATTCACAAAAATTGTGTTTTTAAGCTTTTTTAGGTAAGATGGCACAAATAATAAAAAATTTAAGGGTGATATAAAAAAATGCCGGATAATGATATCGATAAGCTTATCGCGTATTTGTCTGATTCTGATCAGGACAAAGCAGGGATCCATCAATACATTACAGATGTTTTGCAGGAGCTGAATGGCCTTGTTGGCAATGATAGCTTTAATTCTGAAGCGGATAGAGCTGTTGATGCTCTTCAGAAATATGATCAATCTAATTACGCTGAAATTATTTCAAACTATGCACAAAACCCAACCGATGATGCGCTGGCGTTAGCAAACCGCCAAGTTATGAACGCCGCCATGAGTGGTGCTCGTGAAACGCTGAGTGAGGCTGTTGACAAGGTTGACGCGCCTGAGGTAGGGGCATTAGAATCCCCGAGTGATGACGATATATCAGAAAAAATGGCGCATTTGGAAGAACAACTCAAAGCCATTACGCCGGAATTTATAGAGCAAAAATTAGATGAGGCGTTGCAAGATCCTGAAACACGCGCCGAGATGGAACGTCGTGGTATTAATCTTGATGATGTCACAGCGAAAAAGCCGGAACTTATTGAAAAACTAAATCAAGGTATGCAGAGCCTTCTTGAGCGAATGCCGGAGCTTGCAGAAAAGGGCGCCGAAATGGCCCATGAACAAATCGAAAATGCTATCGAAAACTTCCCTCAGATGTTTGATGATGCTCTGCAATCAGAATTAGCAGAAGCCATCGCTAATACAGATCAACGTATGCAAAAGAAGTTTGATGATGCCGCAAGTGAAATGGCTGAGGCTAGAGCATTTCAAGAAAATGGTGAATTGCCATCTGACCCGAATAGTGAATTGGTACAAAAATATGATCAGGCCGTTATTGATATGGCTGATAACCTTATGCAGATGCGTGGCACTGATCCCAAAGGTTTTGAGGCCATGAAAGAGGCTCTTGGTGCGCAAAGTGGATTTGGTGAACAGGTCGCGGACCTAATCAACCAAAGGTTGGCTGAGGAAGAAACTACACCAGATGGCGGTGCGCCAATCCCGGGTATGAAGCAATAAAAAAGAAGGGCGCTTCCACGTCCTTCTCTTTCTATATTCTATTTAAACTTTATCGCATTAAGCGGCGATTTTCACAGGGCCTTGCTCGAACAACTCGGCAACGTATTCCCAGTTCACAAGATTATCGACGAAAGCTTCCAAATATTTCGGACGTGCATTGCGGTAATCAATGTAATAGCTATGTTCCCACACGTCACAACCAAGGATAGCGGTTTGTCCGTGGATTAATGGGTTTTCACCATTGGGCGTTTTTGTCACTTCCAGCTTGCCTTCTGCATTGATAACAAGCCAACACCAACCAGAGCCGAATTGTGTTGCGCCAGCAGTCAGGAATTTTTCACGGAACGCATCAAACGAGCCAAAGGAATCATTGATTGCGGCATCCAAATTACCCGGACGATTGCCACCACCATTGGGTTTCATCCAGTTCCAGAATAATTGGTGGTTCCAGTGTTGTGCGGCGTTGTTAAACAAGCCTTGTTCGCCTTTTTTATGAGCATTCACAACAATCTCTTCGAGCGTGCTGCCCATATCGGATAGCCCCTCAAGGATCTTATTACCGTTCGTGACATAGGCATTATGGTGCTTGTCATGGTGATATTCCAATGTCTCTGCGGACATATATGGATCAAGAGCATCGTAAGCGTAGGGAAGCTCTGGTAATTCTAAGGTCATGGGTATCTCCTGTTATTTATATGATATATAACTTACGGCTACCGTACTGATTTTGTTCCATTGACGAAAGAGTTTTATAACGTGAGCGTGCAAAAAAATGATCTTTCTTATTGTGGCGCGCTTGTTCGTCAGCATGACCCTGATCGCTTTTTACAATCGATGTTCTTTCCTGCCGATGTGCGCGAACATTTGTGGGCGTTGTTTGCTTTTAACCATGAAATTGCCAAAACCCGTGAGGTGGTGAGCGAGAGCACGCTCGGTTTGATACGGCTGCAATGGTGGCGTGATGCGATCAAGGATATTTACGAGAATGATAAAATCACTGAGCACGAAGTCATTAAACCTTTGGCACAGGCTATAAAGAGCCACGCACTACCGCGAGAGGATTTTGATCAACTTCTCTATGCCCGTGAATTTGATTTGGAAGATGTTCTAC
>CAXHFH010000119.1:0-6468 GCA_964015995.1 uncultured Alphaproteobacteria bacterium | reverse complement strand
CCTCTGGATTCGTCGGCAGCGTCAGATGTGTATAAGAGACAGATTTCATTTATATAAGCTTTAGCAACAGCGCCCCCATCGCGAAGTATCTTACGAAACACAAAATCTGCGGCCTGAATGCCATTTGTGCCTTCATATATCGGCAATATTCGTGCATCACGATAAAACTGCGCAGCGCCTGTTTCTTCGATAAACCCCATACCGCCGTGAATTTGCACCCCTATTGATGCCACATCAACGGCCATATCCGTACACCAACCTTTAACAATGGGTGTCAAGAAATCAACACGCGCTTTCGCCTCTTGATCGCCCGCATTGGCCTTGTCCAAATCAATCGCAGCGCCATACGCCATTAACCGCCCGGCAACAATACGAGATTGCATGTCCATAAGCATACGACGTACATCAGCATGCTCGGCAATGACCACACGCTCGCCTGTTTCAAACGACTTCCCCTGAACGCGATCCTGCGCATAAGCCAAAGCATGCTGAAAAGCAGCCTCTGCAATCGCAACGCCTTGAAGCCCAACAGAAAGCCGAGCATTATTCATCATCGTGAACATGCATTTAAGGCCTGCGTTTTCTTCACCGATTAAATATCCGGTTGCACCGTCAAAATCCATTGTGCATGTCGGTGAGGCATGGATGCCGAGCTTATGCTCCAAGCCAATACACTGAACACTGTTCTGCGAACCATCTTCCAAAATTTTGGGTACAATAAAGAGTGATATTCCCTTCACATCATCAGGTGCATCAGGCGTTCTGGCCAACACAAGGTGAATTATATTGTCTGTAAGGTCATGATCCCCATAAGTGATGAAAATTTTCTGCCCTGAAACCGCAAATGTACCATCATCCTGCTTAACCGCCTTCGCGCGTAAAAGCCCAAGGTCAGACCCTGCCTGAGGCTCCGTTAAGTTCATCGTCCCCGTCCATTCACCGGAAATCAGTTTCGGCAAATAATATTCTTTTTGTTTATCAGAACCGTGCGAAACGATGGCTTCGACAGCCCCTTGGTTTAGTAAAGGGCATAGCCCAAAAGACATATTCGCACCTTGCCACATCTCTTGAACAGGAAACGCCAAAGACCATGGGAGGCCTTGCCCACCATAATCTGCATCAAATGGCACGGCGTTCCAACCGCCATCACAATACGCCTTGTAAGCTTCCTTAAAACCATCAGCCGTTTTAACGCGACCATCTTTTAATGTCGCACCCTGCTCATCACCACTTTTATTCAATGGTGCCAATACACCGGATGCCAGCTTTGCAGCTTCATCCAGAACCGCTTCACATGTTTCACGATCCAAATCATCATGCTGGAATCCTAAAACATCATGGAGGATAAATAACATCTCATTGACTGGCGGCTTATACATGCGCACTCCCTTTCATAGAAAAATTTGTCTAAAATTCTACACCAATAGCACTTAACAAAAAGACAAGAATCACAAGAATTGTAAAAACGATGATCGCCATCACAATATATTGAATAACAATCGCGGCTACACCGAAGAAAATAGCCGTTCCAGCAATGTAATAATTCTGCCTTTGTAAAACTGCTATCGTCGCACAGAACAGCCCTCCTAGTGCAATCATCATAACCGTGAAAGGCCAAGCATCCGTCCAATGCTCTTGTTGAACATCGATAGCTTGGCTCTCTTCTTCAGGCTCAGCGACATCCTCTTCACTCCCTAACAGAGAGGATAGCAGCCTCTCTGTCATACCGGGCTCATCCACTTCCTCAGCGACAGGTGGTGGTGGCGCGAACGCCCCCATAAACCATGGCGTAGCAACGGAGAGCGAGAATGAAAGAAAGCATACGAACAGAGCAATAACAGCAAAGTTATTGTTATTGTTCAAATTTTTAGGTTTTTCAAAAGACTCAGATTGATTATTCATGAACGCCCCTTTTGTTCACTATTCTTATTCTGGCATGGCATTTGCAAAACTTCAAACAGCAGTTCGGTAATAAACAATGAGATTAGAGTAAAAAATGACATGAGTAATAACTTAGAGACTATACAAATCAGTGGCTTAGGAAAGAATATGGTTCATGTTCCCAAAAATGTTATCAATGCAATCAATGATGCCAGCAAAAGCTCTGGGGTTGATTTTTCCTACCTCGTGAACCAAGCCAAAGCTGAAAGTAGCTTTAATCCGAACGCAAAAGCGAAAACAAGCTCTGCGACAGGATTATACCAGTTTATAGACAGTACGTGGCTAGATATGATTGATAAATACGCTGATCAATACGGCATTGATACAGCAGGAAAATCCAGATCAGAGATCTTAAACATGCGCAAAGATCCTGAAAAGGCATCATTTATGGCAGCAGCCTTTGCGTCCGAGAACGAGCAATATCTGAATACCAACTGGGGGGGTGACGTTGGCGCAACTGAATTATATCTGGCGCATTTTTTAGGCGCTGGTGGCGCAACTGCCTTTCTTAAAGCACGCGATGAAAACCCCATTCAATACGCCGCCGATCTGAACCCGCGCGCTGCGATGGCCAACCGTAATGTTTTTTATGATCGCCAGACAGGGAAGGCGCGTACATTAGAACAGGTATATCAGTTCTTTGATCAAAAGTTCGACAGTACAGTCAATATCGAAGCAAATGACATCGCATCAGCCCCCTTGCCACCTGCCACGCCGCAACAAAAGATAGCCCGTAAAAACAGCCTGTATCCACCGCGCTTGTCCGACAATATGATTATGCAACGCGCAAAAGCCATGCGTAATGGCACGTATGATCATGACAATAAGATCAGAAACGACAACAGCCTTTTCATGCCCCTACAAACAAAAAGATCAGCGCCGAGTAAAAATAGCAACGCATCGCAAAGTCCGTTCTTTAGCCTAATAGCAGAACCGCTTGATTTAATGGTTCTTACACAAACAGCGCGCCCATCTAAAGTCATCAGTGACAAAAGCTAATCCTTTGATTAAAACAAAGACATGAATGACGAAAACCTAATTTATGTCCTGAATAAGTCGTTGGCTTTGCACCAGATTGTTGGCGGGTTTAAGACATCCATGGACAGCGTCATGCTTGCCGCAGCGTGCCCTGCGAAAAAAGGACAAAGCATCTTGGATTTAGGGTGCGGTGTGGGTAGTGCAGGATTCTGCGTATTAAAACGTGTAGCCGAAACAAAATTGCACGGAATCGATATACAACAAGATCACATAGACTTGGCAGTAACAAACGCGCAAAAAAATGGTATGGCCGAACGCTCCAGCTTCTCCTGCGCTGATGTTCGAAGTGAACTCGATATCGGGTCTTTCAATCATGTGATTTGTAATCCGCCATACAAAGAAGCCGGCGCACACAGACAATCCCCCTCCCCCGCAAAAGCACGCGCTATGGGACATTTGGAAGAGAGTTTAAATTTACAAAGCTGGACAACACGCGCATGGCACCACATTAAAGGGCAAGGCAGCCTTACGATGGTACACGAAGCCGGCCAAACAGACCGCCTGATCCAAGCCTTATACAGCGAAAACGGAGGGCGGAGATTTGGCAGAGTTGAGATTATTCCGCTATACCCGAAAGCAGGAACAGCAGCCAAGCGTGTCATCATTCGTGCCTATAAGCATAAAAAATCACCAGCAACCCTTCATCAGGGCATTGTGATGCATGATCAAAACGGCAAGCATACAAAAGAGGCCGATGACATATTGCGTCACGCGGCCCCTTTATAATCTTTAATATGTATTTGTTCCGAAATTAAGCAGCTTCAGCTGTTTTGTCCTTAACTTCTTCAGAAGCACCATTTTTCTTAACAGATTCAATTCCGTTCTGACATGCAGCTGCGGATTCATACATTTCGCTGCGGCCAATTTCTTGGTGGTTTTTTGCTTTAAGAACGAAATATGGCTTACCGTTTTTCGCTTCGCGCGTTTCATACAAGCTTTCATCGCCACTGTTCTTTTGAACAGATTCAATACCATTTTCACAAGCCGCCTTAGTTGTATAAAGCTCACTGCTCAAGATAATTTCGTGGTTACCCGCTTTCAGGTTGAAATGGAATTGACCATCTTTTGCCTGTTTAATTTCGTAATAGCCATTAGCCATATTATATGCTCCTCATAAATTCTTTAATTGCAATGGCACTATAAGACCTTGTTTTCCGCCCTTTTACAAGAAAAAAACTACTGTTTTAACGGTGCGTATTTGTCCTTCAGTCGAAGCATGCGCTTCTCAAAGAAATGATAGCTCAGAGAAGCCAACAGGAAGGAGACAATCCCCCCCGCGAGGAGCAATATAAGATGTGTGTACCAATACCCCAGTTCATATTGATAGAGTTGGCGTACGGCAATCATCATCACAGGTGAATGGAAAATATAAACACCGTAACTCACACGCCCAATTTCCCGGAGTGGCTTTAGGCAAAAGAAACGCTTTAGAGTATTATTCTCATTAGACAAAAAAACGTACGCCAACAAAGAGACATACAAAACACTGAAAAACGTCAAACCATACCTAATCATTGCATGATGGCTGTCCATCTTTGTCTCTTGAATAAATAATGTAATCAAAATTGCAGATAAAGTAATGAGCATCACATAAGGCAATACCCTTCTATATTGAAGGCATTTGTCTTTATAACGGACACACAAAACGCTTAATAAAGCTCCAAGAGCCAATCCATCGAGCCTTGAAATGGTGAATGTGTAAGCCCACTTATACTGATCTAAATCCGTAAAAAAGAGCCTAAGCCCCCACGAGAACAGAATCATAGACGCACATAAAATAAAAACCCCTCGAACAGGCCCTTTATAAAAAGATAAAAACAATAATGGCCAGAATAAATAAAACTGCTCTTCGACGGCCAAAGACCACGTATGATCAAGCAAAAGGAATTGATCCTCGTTATGCCCTAAAGTCCAGTTTTGCAGATATAGGAAATGTGCCAATATCTTGCCATGATCCAAGCCATTAATTCCAAAAATAAACAGGAAATAGACCACAAAGATAAACAGAACAGCATAATAAAGCGGAAAGATCCTTAAAGATCTTCTGATATAGAAGTTCTTTAACGTATGTGTATCATTGGCTGTGTCGATAAGTATTCCGGTAATCAAAAACCCTGACAGCACAAAAAACAGATCAACGCCTGTTTCTCCCAGAATGGTTAGAAGATAATAACCATACGTGAAACCGACAAGCGGCTCTTCCATACCGATCGTGACAAAATAAGAAGCATGGAACCAAATAACAAGCAGAACCGCCATGCCCCGCATACCATCGATAGCGGGATAATGCTGTCCAACTATAAGTGGTTTAGGGGTATCCATAAAATAACAATATCAGGATTTATTGATTTTATCATGCAAGAATGGCTTGATATTATCCAACGGAATACGCTCCTGCTGCATCGTGTTACGGTGACGCACAGTTACGGTTTCATCTTCAATTGTATCATTATCAACCGTAAAACAGAACGGTGTGCCGATTTCATCCTGACGCGCGTAACGCTTACCAATATTTTGTTTTACATCGAGATCAACGGCAAAGTCATCACGTAAATGCATATAAAGCTTCTGTGCAATCGGCACGTGCTCATCCTTGGCCGTTAAGGGCAATATCGCCGCCTTCTTTGGTGCCATAGCAGGATCAAAGTCCAAGAACACACCCGATGGTCGCGTATCATCAACCGTGTATGCCTGACAAATAAGCGCCAGAACACCGCGCGTTAGCCCTGTCGATGGCTCAATCACATGCGGCATAAAACGTTTGTTTGTAGGCTGATCGAAATACTCCAGCTTTGTACCGGAAAATTCCTGATGCTGCGTTAAATCATAACAACCGCGATGCGCTATCCCTTCTAATTCATCGTATCCGGGAGCCGCAAAAGGGAAACGATACTCAACATCGATTGTACGACTAGAATAATGCGCCAGATCATCTTTCGGCACATCAAGGAAGTGAAGTTCAGATTTTGGTATACCAACAGATTCCCAAAACTTAGTACGTTCAGCGACCCAAAAGTCAAACCACATCGGTACGTCTTCTTCTTCACAGAACCACTCCAGCTCCATTTGCTCAAACTCACGGCTGCGGAATACAAAGTTACGCGGCGTAACCTCATTACGGAAGGCCTTACCCACCTGCGCAATACCAAAAGGAACGCGCACGCGGCTTGAATCGACGACGTTTTTAAAGTTCAGGAAAATCCCTGCACAGGTTTCAGGACGTAAGTACGCCTTATTTTCATCCCCCGCCGTTGCACCAACATATGTATGGAACATCATGTTGAATTGGCGTGGCTCCGTAAGCGTGCCCGCACCCTTAACATCTGGGCCAATAATATTAGCAAGCGATTCTGTAGGCACTTGATCCAACGTTGCTGTGTCAAAGTCTTCTTTAGACTTCCCTTTTGCAAGTTTTTTAAGACGCTTATTTATATCTTCGTCTTCTGCATCCTGATCAAACGCAAAGGCATGCCCTTCACCATCTTTAGG
>CAXHFH010000118.1:0-6546 GCA_964015995.1 uncultured Alphaproteobacteria bacterium | reverse complement strand
GCGCCTATAAGGCGCAGGCAAGTCTGGCGAAAGTCCTCTGCTGGATTCCCGACTAAAGGAAAAAGTAATCTAAGATTTATACGGTTCAAAAAGAAAAAACCGCAATATCCTATAATTTTTTTAGCTTTGGACAATAATTGCTCGCTTATATTTTCTTTGTCGGAAACTAACTATTCCAAGGAATGTCTACTACACAGATGGCTCTACGTCCATTACGGACACTATCAACACATACTTTATTTTTTTGTGTATTGATACGCGGATGTAAATCACACCGCACTTCTGCCGTAAATGTCTCGGGTACATGAAAAGATGCCAACTTTCTAAGGTTGTTCGTATTTGTATCGTAATAGAGCAAATGCTGTTGGCGTAAAAGATCGGGATAGGTGTCCGTGATTAAATGGTCCTCACTGATCCACGTTGGATGCCCATCTTGTGTTAATAAATCTTGCCCGATAATCGTTGATGTATTCTCGATCAGATCATAAAGATGATAGTATGAATTTTGATTTTCGTGTGTACCGAAAATCATTACCTTGTCATCTCCCTGCCAGCAATAATGGGACGTGTGGCCAGAATTATTTGGGCAAGCCAAAGCATTTTCGTCTTTCATACTACCAACCAAAAGGCGGGAATACCGTTTTCCTGACGAAGATACCCAAAGATGGGTAACCATATAACGCGCACCGGAAGGGCTTATGCTCAGATGGTTAAAATAATGATTGGCCGTCTTCATACTGGTATGTGGTGAAAATTCCAATACCTCATCCATTGTCAAAATTATCTTGGCTTGTCCCGATCGTATATCAACATGGATTATCTCGTCTTTGTGTGGCTTATCTGAGAAATGGCTATAGCCATATCCGGGCCGACAATCATGTAAGCGATCAAAATCAAGGGATAACGCGAATGTGCCATCAGGACTTACAGAATAGACCGGAACACTTAATTCTTGCTCCACCTCACCTGAAAAAACATTTTGTATGATCGCGCTGTATTGCCCATCATTGTTGTTGTTGTAAATAACGCGGCCGTCACCTTTGCCGGCGAGCCATTGCAGGCGGCATCCTTGTTGCCAATTCCAGCAATCTGTTTTAGCAAAGGGATGAAAAGCTGGAGTGTCTTGCTCAAGATCGTAATAGCCCAATTCAAGATCAGGATGTGAATCATGGGGCGTTACATTTTCTGATGGTGCATGACCGGCCAGCATAAAACGATCATCGGGACAAAAGGGGCTGATATCGTAATATCCAAAAAAGACCTGCTTTTCAGGATGCGCGAAAAATTGTGCTGAGGGTGGAATCTTTTGTGATGCATGGCCTGCATGTGAAAGGGCATGTCTCACGATTTTAATGCAGGGTGAGGGGATTATTTTCTTGAGTGCTTGCTTCATAAGGGCATCATTTACTTGTTATCACGTAACAAAAGGGATCAATTTTTTTAATTTGGACAGCCCTAAGATCGGGGATGCTCTTCCCAGCATCATCAATCATTGAGCGAAGCTCGATTTCATTAAAAGACGGGAATTTATGATCCATGTAGTTCTTTTCGTAAGGCTTCATGCCGCGTTTAAGAAAGCGATAAGCGTTGCCCAACCGGGTTCTTAGTTTTCTGGCATGGACTCTGGCTATATTTATGTTTTCATTCGTTACAATTGAGTGTTTATCAAATGCCTTTAAGGTCTCTTCATATGCAAATGATCCGTCCAAATTCTCGATATATTCATTTAATAAGCCTTGTTGGTCTGCGCGAATTTTGTTTAATTTTGATTTATCGCTATCATTGATAATGGTATTCAACTCGTCAATGAGGGCGTTGGGTGTTTCGGCCAGCACACTGCCTCTGTAAACAAGGCTCGTCTCTATTTCATCATTCTTATATGGCCTGTATGCAATAGCCGGAGTATCCGACGCAAACGCTTCGAGAGCTGTCGTACAAAAATGATGAACAACAGCATCGCAAGCAATCAGCCATGGATGCACACTGCCTTCATGAATAATTTTTACATTTTTCGCTCCATTGGCTGCTATTGACCATGCATCATAATTTTCAGAGGGGTGTGGACGCACAATAATCGTATGATCCGGAAATGCTTCTGCAATCTTGGGAATGACATTAATGTAGGCATTAAAAACATCTTCTTTAAGTTTGAAATATTTTTTGTAGAAAGATGCATCGTCCTCATTTTGTAAAATTTTCTTTGCTTTTAAAGCTTTAAAGTACCGCTCTTTGCCGTCAAAATGATTGCATGCCCCGAAGCTTGAATTTATGAGGATTGTCTTGCCAAAACGCTCGCGAATATTCTTTGCATTTTCTTCTAATAAATGCCTGAATTCCAGACGTAAAACATCAAAACGAAGATTGCCGGTTTCATAGACAGCGGGTTTGCTATCAATGTCTATTTCACGGATAAGATCGGCCTGTTTTTTACCCCAGGCAAGTACCAGATCAACATTATTGAGAGTATCGCTGGATAATCGAAGACGTTTATACATGTTATCAGAAAATGTAACGAGGCCTTCCTCATCCATAATGGCGACCGTGAAACCACGTTTTTTTAATCTGGAATATTCTCCTTCAAAATTCTTTTGTGCACCAAACCCAAGAAAAATTCCCTCAGGGAAAGAATTGATATATTTTGATAGTTCCGCCTTCCGACCTAGAACAACACTATACCCACTTCGTGCTGCGGCAGTAGCGAGAAGGATTTTTGCAGGAAGTTCCCTGACTTTGATTTCAACTGGCATATAAAGCCATTTTTTGTTCGACACACTCATACTGCCAACCGTGTGATATTTTCAGGAGAGAGCTTTTCAAGGCTACCATTTTGTAATCTAAGCACAGTATCAGCACAATTCAACGATGCGGGATTATGGGATATTGCCAAGATTAGGATATCCTTTGAAAGTGCTTTGATTGTTATAAGAAGATCTTTCTCAGTAGCCTTATCTAAAGCACTCGTCGCTTCATCAAGAATCAAAATTGATGGCTTTCCGACCAATGCTCTCGCAATTGCAATACGTTGGCGTTGTCCTCCTGAGATTTTAGCCCCTCTTTCCCCAACAATGCTATCCAGCCCATTATCCATTTTTATAACAAAATCATAAGCATCCGCCGTTTTCAAAGCCTCGATAACATCTTCCTTGCTGATATTGGGATTGTTTAATGTTACGTTGTTCATAATAGTATCGTGAAACAATAAAACATCTTGTGGCACATAGCCGATTTTATTGCGCCAACTATTTATATCCAACATATGCAAAGGATCCTGATCCACATAGATCTGTCCCGAGGTGGGTTTGTGCAGGCCAATAATCAAATCCAAAAGCGTTGTTTTTCCTTCACCTGAAGGGCCAAAAAGCACATATAAACCATGGCAAGGAAGGTCAAGTGAGATGTTATTAAGGACCATATCCTCATCATAAGAAAAACATACATTTTCAAGGCGAATGCTTTTTTCAAATGATGCTTCAAGGTTTCCTTCATTAATATCCGCGGCCTCTTTGGCCGTATCGATCTTTGCCTTTAGTGACCATAAGGCGCTTTCATTCGCAGCCATAGAGAGATAGGCACTTTGTACTGCGGAGACTTTAGTGACCATTCGTAAGAATAAAAGAGCTAAAAACAACAACTCGGCCACTGGAAGATTTCCATATGTCAAAATTGCATATATACCGATAGATATGAAAAAAACCATAATTGGCTCTGAAAGAACACGTACAGCATGCCTCGATATATCAACAGCCCTTTGTGCTGATTGCAAAGTAACGGCCTCACCTTCCATCATAGATAACAGCGTTTTGGTTTTCCCCATAGCCTTTAAGGGCTTCACGCCATAAAGCGTATCGGTAATACGCGTCAACACAGAATCCAGAATTTTTGTTTGCTCATTTCCTGCTTTACGTCCTGCACGCACTAACGAGCTCAATAAATATACCATGACAGATCCGGCACACATGGCAGATAATGTTAGTTGCCAGGATATAAGAAATGCTAAGGCTGTATAGACTATGACTTGCACAGTCCATGACAGTACATGGCAACCTTGTGTAAAAGAGATAGCGGAGCGTTGAGCCTCTGTCCCCAACGCATTGGCGCTGGCCCCGCTTTTTAGCGCGACAAAATGCCTCCAATTCGCACCAAGTAAATGCCGCATATATCCGAGGCGTAGATCTGTACAAACATGTGCAGAAGAATATGCGACCTGAACCATTGCCAGCATTGTAATTAGAGCTTTTAAGCTAATCGTCACAACGATGAAAATCAGAATGGGTGCTATAGAGACTTCAAGATTAAAAAAATGAAAGATTGCTGTAACAATTTCTAGAACCGCACCATTACCAAGGCTCTCTTGTTCAGTCAAAATAGAAACAAGAGGAAGCAACGCCATAATACCAACGCCTTCAAGAAGCCCTGCAACAACAAGGGAGGTAACCATAAGAATGCTGCGCTTAGGATAAGCCTTCGCGAAATATAAAAATGTTCTACAACTTTTGAATTTCATCATGTGATCAAACCCTAATGGCTTCTATGAAGTTTTTCAATTTCTCTGCCATAAAAATCTCGGTTTTTTCCATGGAATCATACGTCGCGCCACCGATATGTGGTGTGATGATAAGATTATTGTGTGCCCGCGCATATTCAATTAATGGGTTATCGGTCATCCAGTCAGAGGTTCCACTATTTTCATCGCTTAGAACATCCAAAGCTGCGCCCGCCAAAGATTTATTCTGAAGAGCTTTTAAAAGAGCCTTCTCATCAACAATTTCTCCTCGCGACGTGTTGATAAAAAGAGAGCCGGCTTTCATTTTTTTAAAACATGAGGCATCGATTAAATGATGTGTTTCATCCGCATAAAATACATGCAGGGTAATTATATCTGATTTTTCAAGAACCTCATCCATATCTACAAATCGGATATGCTCTTCACTTTCAAAATTCCGTATATCACAAGCGAGGACTTTCATCCCGAAAGCATGTGCATAGCACGCTACCAATTGCCCAAGGCGGCCATAACCGATAATTCCTAGGGTTTTCCCTGCCAGATCCCTGCCCTTAAATTGGTTTCTATCCCAATGGTTTTGAGTGACGCTATTATGAGATGCCCCGATATGCCGAACAAGGCCAAGGATCAATCCCATTGTATGTTCTGCTGTTGCGGTTATGGTTTTTAAAAAATCCGTCTCACCGCGCAGCGATAATACTTCAACCCCTCTTTTGCCAGCCGCTTCACAATCAATATGATTAAGGCCCGTTGTAGCGCTTACTATCACTTTTAAATTGGACGCATAAGCCAGAATATCCTGATCGATTTTATGCCTCAAACGAACAATCAGGCCGTCATAATCACCTATCGCCTTTTTCAAATCTTCTCGTGAAAGGGGTCTGTCATCAACACTAGCGATATCCACCAGCATGTCTTTTGCGCTTTGGCTGTAATCTTCTGGCTCGAGATTTAAAATTTTGAATGTCATGGTTTTGCTCCCAAGTAAAAAGATGCAAGCTCTAGATCCTCATATCTATCAATGTTAATGGATCGTTTGACTGGCATCTCGTAAAGGGATGGACTTTCACTTACCGTACGCCTCGTCCTCATGAAATAATCACGATCCACAATGTAAATAGCACCATTGCGGACATATACATGCGACATTTCCTGTCTACGCACGATATCGTTTCCCTCTTTCATAAACGGGGTGAGCAATCCGTTTTTTTCTTCATACATAATGCGGGGATGGACAAAATCAGCATTATAACAGGATATGAGTGATTCTTGCCCTGCAGTGGTATAGAGGTCATAAGCTTGATCAATATCCTGACTTGTGCGTAACGGCGCAGTGGGTTGCAGCAAAATAACCGTATCCACCTTCTTGTTACGTACGCTCTCATATCGTTCAATCTCGTAGAGGAGAACATCGCTGGACTTTGCTTCATCAGTTGATAAATGCGCCGGCCTGAGGGCATCGCACTGCAATCCTGCCAAGGAGCAACTATTGACAATATCCTGAGAGTCAGTCGATAAAACTAAATCATCAAGCATGCTGGATTTCTGTGCTGCCTCTATTGTGTAATGGATCAGGGGTTTGTCATGAAGGAGGCAAATATTTTTGTTTTTTATACCTTTTGATCCACCGCGCGCCGTTATGATTCCAAGAACAACGGACATCTTCTATTCAGCCTTTCTAAAGGTTATCAAGAATGCCTGACCTAGTGTTTCTTTACATGTCCATGGGTTGCCTTTGTATAAGCTCTTGCCATAGAGTTTTTTACGGCACCACAACGTCACCAAGAATATGCGCGTTAACATCCATTCCAATGGCTTAGGTAATAGGGAAAACGGAAATTCGGGAGAATGTGAGATCATTGGCAGTGGGTACATGCCGCAGACTTCGATATCGGTAACAGGCTGCCCCTTTAAAACGGGAAGGTAACGCTCAGAACCAAAATCCGAACGAAATATATCCGTTTTAGGAGGCGGTGCGTTTTCTTTGCTCACGAACATCTGTCTCTTATACACATCTGACGCTGCCGACGAATCCAGAGGTG
>CAXHFH010000117.1:0-6554 GCA_964015995.1 uncultured Alphaproteobacteria bacterium | reverse complement strand
GGATGATCGTAACTGGGAGCTTAAATCTTACCTGACGCAAAACAGGCGTTTGAGCCAGAGTAGGGCAATCGCCCTTGATATGGAATCGGGTACGATTGCCGCGAATGGTTTTCGCTTTCGTGTGCCGTATGGCACGTTGCTCTGTGTTTCTGACAAACCGTTGCATGGTCAACTTAAATTACCTGGTATGGCGGATAGCTTTTACCGCGAGCGCGTGGAGCAGCATTTGAAAATCGGTTTGCTGACCATGACATTATTACGTGATTTGTCGCCGGAAAAACTCCACAGTCGTAAATTACGCTCATTCGAAGAGCCGGCCTTTCAATAGTTAAAAATAGGGGGTTGAAATGTTCATTAGTCTTTTTGATCTCTTTAAAGTCGGTATCGGGCCGTCAAGTTCCCACACGATGGGGCCTATGGTTGCGGCGGAACGTTTTTTAGAACGCATCAGCACTCAAAATTACAGCGCGGAACATAAGATACGCGTCACATTTTATGGCTCTCTTGCCTTTACGGGTAAAGGACACGCCAGTGATCGTGCGGTCATTTTGGGGTTGGCTGGTGAAAAGCCTGATCAAATAGATCCGGATGCAATAGAAACAATCGTCGCGCGCATGAAAGAAGAAAAGCGAGCAGGGAACCTTATCTTTGATCCTGAGCACGATATCGTTTTTGATTTTGGTCCTGCGCTCGAAGGGCATCCAAACGGCATGATCTTTTGTGTTTTAGATGAAAATGGTGTGTCTGTTTTAGAGCGTACATATTATTCCATCGGTGGTGGTTTTGTTTTGTCGAATGAAGAAATGACAGAAGCATCGATTATGAAGGAAATCGGCACAAGCGGCAGCACCCCATACCCTTATAACAAAGCCGATGAGCTGCTGGAGATGGGGGAGAAGTCTGGCTTGAGCATTGCCGAAATAATCTTAGAGAATGAGAAGTCTGTGAGAAACGTAGAGGATATCAACCAGCGCATTGATCAAATATGGCAGGCCATGAGTACGTGCATTGACCGCGGACTGGATCGGCGCGGTGTCTTGCCCGGAGATTTGGGTGTCAAAAGACGCGCCTCAGCAATTAAAGAGCAGCTTGATGATGAAAAACACAAAAACAGCATAACCCCACATGTCTGCAATGAATGGCTGTCTGTTTATGCCATGGCGGTGAATGAAGAAAATGCCGCGGGTGGCAGTGTTGTGACGGCCCCTACAAACGGCGCGGCGGGTGTTATCCCCGCGGTACTACGTTATTATCTTGATTTTGTACCTGCGGCAAAGCCGGAGCATATTCCAATATTCCTATTAAGTGCAGCCGCGATAGGTGGCATCATCAAAAAGAATGCCTCTATTTCCGGTGCGGAAGTCGGCTGTCAGGGGGAGGTTGGTTCGGCATCATCTATGGCGGCTGCGGGGTTATGCGCCGTGATGGGGGGCACAAATGCGCAAATTGAAAACGCCGCTGAAATCGCGCTCGAGCATCATTTGGGTATGACGTGTGATCCTGTTGGTGGCTTGGTGCAAGTCCCCTGTATCGAGCGTAATGGGTTGGGCGCAGTTAAGGCCGTTACCGCGGCCGCATTATCATTACGTGGTACGGGTGAGCATTTTGTATCGTTGGATAGCTGTATTGAGACCATGCGTCAGACGGGTAAGGATATGAACAAAATATATAAAGAAACCAGTCAGGGCGGGTTGGCCGTGAATGTGATTGAATGCTGACACAAAATTAAAGGCACTTGGTTTCAAGCGCCTTCGTTAAACTTCGAATTTATATAAATCTAAACTTGTATATCCACGACGGAACCGCGTTCGGCATTTTCCGAGGTTTCTGCATCACCAATTAAAGACTGGAATATTTCAGAATCTGAACGGCTACCTACTTCTGTTTCTTGGGTTTGCGCGGCTGGCGCTTCTCTTAATTGAACTTGATTTTCTTGCGGATCATTGTCCTGACGGCGCAATTCGCGTGATTGATCGGTGTTCACGGGCTGCGTTGCCTGAGAAACCGGTATTTGTTGTTGTTGACCTACGCCTGAGAGTGGTGCTGCCATGTTTTATAATCCCTATTACCTTAATACTGACCCTAATGAGTATATCAATGTTTTATTAATAAAGTCTTTCTACTCTATATTCTCACGCTTACACTGAAAGTGCAAATTTGAAAAGTGCATAAAAAATGTATTCACGTTAACCACTTCATAAGACTTTTGATGTATAAATGTATGAGATGAAGGAAATTCGCCGTCATTAAACCATATCTAGCGGTCGAGTTTTTAATATAATTACAGGCAATGGGGCCTAAATGAAATAAAGCTGCGTAAATTTTTTAATTAAACATGATAATTGTGGGGCAAAAATCATGGACACGACTATAGCAGGGAGTACACAGAAGCCTGTTTCCGTTTCGGGAATGCTGTGTAATGTAGAAAAATTATATTATTTGGCACGGGATAAAAAGCCCGAGTCAAGAGCGCTTCTTACGCATGAAATTTCATCTATTCTAGAAGCAGACGTCACACTGACTGAAGGTGAGATGGTTGCTGATGTTCTTATCGAGCTTTTAAGGCAGGCTGAAAAAGACCTTCGCCAATCTTTATCCGAAAAATTGAGCACATTAAGCGAGGTACCGCTTCGTTTGATCCTTCAACTTGCGAATGATGAGATCGACATCGCACGCCCGATTTTGAAAACCAGCCCTGTCTTAGGTGACATGGATTTGATGTATATCATTAAATCAAAAACGGCAGAATATTGGCAGGCAATTGCAGGGCGTCAAAAGCTCAGTAATACTGTGATAGATGTTTTGGCAGAGACAAAAGATTTTGAGACGTCACTGACCTTGGCCGAGAATACAGGCATTATTCTTACGGATACTGCGATGACTGCTATGTCGGACCTTGCAAGAGATTCAGATGTTCTTGCGATGCCATTGTTACGCCGCGCAGAAATACCAAAAGATTTGGCGGCGGCACTTTATGATTATGTTGGTTCGGAAATAAAGAAATTTATCGCCGATAACTACGACGTAACTATAGATAAGGTTTCCAGCGCGGTTGAACAAACCGTCAGAGAATATAACGGTAATGCCACCGCAAAAGATTGCGCGCCTGAAGATCACATGGTGCAAGCGGCAAAAGCGGCAGGCGAAAAAGGTATGCTGACTATTCAGGGGATGCTGAACACATTAAGACGTGGTAATTTGCGATCTTTCGTAGCACAAATATCAATCTTCACTGGTATGTCAGCTGATGTGATTACGCGTATTATTATGCAGAAAAATGGTCAAGGTTTGGCGATTATGGCCAAAGCTTACCGCATTGAAAAAGAAAACTTTATTTCTATGTATATGTTGACGAGTAAGTTCTGGAACCAAGGACAGCTGGTTGAGCCGCATGAAATTAAAAGAGCGGTAGCATATTACAACCGAGCCACGCCCGAGCTTGCAATGGATATCCTGAAAGGAACGATGCAAGGCTAGCGTTATTAAAGAATTACAACCTCCAATTAAAACTTTTCAAAAGCCGGTATTGCGTAAGTGATGCCGGCTCTTTTTTTTAGGTTTTAATCAGTGCCGCGACACCGGGGAGCTCTTTCCCCTCTAACCATTCCAGAAATGCTCCGCCAGCGGTGGAAATATAAGAAAAATCATCAATACAGCCTGCATTTTCAAGTGCTGCTATTGTATCGCCGCCTCCTGCAATGCTGATGCAATCTGTTGTTTTTGTCTGTTCGGCCACGCTGAGGGCGATTTGGTTGGTTCCATTATCGAAGGGTTTAATCTCAAACACACCGAGGGGACCATTCCAGACAATGGTTTTGGATTGTTTGATTTTGCCCGCCACATACGCGATGGTTTCTTCACCAACATCAATGGCCATTGCATCATCGGGGATATTATTCACGCTAACCGCTTGATGATCTGCACCTTGTTTCAATTCGGTGACGACCACAACATCTTTGGGCAGGATAATCTCACACCCGATCCTGTCGGCTTTATCCATGATGCTTTGCGCGGTGTCTTTCATGTCTTTTTCACATAAGGATTTGCCCATAGACACACCCTTGGCATATAGGAACGTATTCGCCATACCGCCGCCAAGGACAAGGAAATCAACTTTTTCAATCATATTTTCAAGAACGCCAAGCTTGGTCGAAATCTTGGAGCCGCCGGTAACAGCCAGAACAGGCTTCTGCGGTGTATCAAGCGCGCGAGATAGGGCGGATAGTTCTTCCTCCATCAGTAAACCTGCTGCGCTCGGAAGTACTTTTGCGATGCCGGTTGTTGAGGCGTGGGCACGGTGGGATACTGAAAACGCGTCATTAACGTATATATCCGCCAACTGTGCGAGCTGTTTTATAAATTCGGGATCATTCTCTTTTTCGCCTTTATGAAAGCGCACATTCTCCAGCAGAATAACATCACCATCTTGCGCGTTTTTAGACATATCCTCGGCAACTTCACCGATGCATTGCTGAGAGAATTTAACAGAAACGCCCCATTGATTTTCAAGGACAGGCGTTAAAAAAGCCATGGACATCTCGGGGTTGCGCTCCCCCTGCGGTCTACCGTAATGCGATAATATGAGTGTTTTTGCGCCATGGTTATGGAGGTAATCAATGGTTGGTTTCAAACGGTCGATACGCGTTGTGTCGGTCACAGTGTTGTTGTTTTGTGGGACATTCAGATCCAACCTGATCAGAACAGTCTGCCCCTTAACGTCGATATCTCTGAGCGTATTAAACTCCATTTTTTTACTCCATGGTATAGGTGTAGGTGTATTGAACTACATCGTTTTTATTGTTTCACATGCCTCAATCAATCGTGATCTTAAGGGTGCGTCTAGTGCGGAATGCCCCGCATCTGGCACGACCACATAATCGGCTTCCGGCCACAAGTTATGCAATTTATTCGCCGTTTTGATCGGGCATATAATGTCATAACGCCCCTGAATAATACTTGTCGGGATTGAACGCAAGTGATCAATCTGATTCAAAAGGCTGTTTTCTTTCGTGAAAGCTTCGTTTTTGAAATAATGCGCTTCGATTTTTGCGAGGGCCAACGCGTTTTGCTTTTGATCGTCCGTTGTGATCGTTTCATAATTAGGCATTAAAGATGAACATGCGCCTTCATACAGGCTCCAACGCACGGCGGCGTCAATTTGTATGTCAGGATTACTGTCGTCTGTAAGGCGCGTGTAATAGGCATTCAAGATATCATCACGTTCATCTTCAGGAATAAAGCTTGCAAATTGTTCCCATGCTTCGGGGAAGACGGTTTGCATGCCATATAAAAACCAATCAATTTCATCTTGTTCACACAAAAATATGCCGCGTAGGATTATGCCCAAGCAGCGTTCTTTGTGTTTCGAGGCATAGGCAAGGGCAAGCGTACTGCCCCATGATCCACCGAATAAGTGCCAAGCCTCGACATTCAAATGCTCACGCAGGGTTTCAATATCTTCTGTTAGATGATGTGTTGTGTTGTTTTCTAAACATCCTAGCGGCGTAGAGCGTCCCGCACCGCGTTGATCGAAAATAATGATGCGAAAGAAATCGGGATCAAAAAAACGTCTGTGAACAGGGCTCGCGCCTGCACCCGGGCCACCGTGAAGCAATACGATCGGCACGCCTTCCGGATTGCCGCTTTGTTCCCAATACAGATTGTGCGTGTCGTCAACCGCCAAGAAACCACTGGAATAGGGCGTGAGTGGCGGGAATAAATCGAGCAAAGGGGTGCGCCGTGCCAAAGGGGGCGTATGTTCGTCACTTTTCTTTGATTTTTCAGAGCTCATTCAGATGTGTATTTTTATTCATTAAAATATTTACGCTTTATGTAACACAGCTAATTTTTCTATGCCAGAGATTGATGCTAATCATTTAAATTTGGCAGGGCACTGCCCGTGTCTTTTTTCTTCGGCTTAGGCTTTTTAGGCGATACTTTTGCTTTTTGATTGGGCAGTGCAGATCCGTCCAGTGTCGGTGAGGTTTCAAATAAAAGCTCTATGCGCTCAATATGGTCAATATCGATAAACGGGCCGTTATATGATTCAACCCAGCCACGTACACGTATGCGTTTGCCGCTCCAACGTCTTGGCTCCATTTTTTGTTTGTTGAACGCTCTGCGCGCCGTGGATGATATGCCAACGGTGAAGTCATCGCGCCAGTTATTACCAAAATTCAGGTAAACCTTATTTTTGTGCATGGAAACACTATTGATCGTACCTTCCACGATTTGGTAACTGCCGATTTTTTCATGCGCATTTTGCGGTGATAAAATGGGAAAGCGATTTAACCCCCATAAGCCCGCTTTGTCTGTTCTTGCCTTATTCTCTAGTTTTAGCATCTGAGACGCCATTTCAGGATTATGGTTCGTTGTGCGTACTCTTGCGACACCAAGCGAGATCATAAGGCCTTGCGTCCATGTTTTATCTTTTGCCCTTACGAGGTGGGCAATTTGATGGTTCATGCGATTAACGCGCCCTTTTTTGGCGGACTTCGTTGGATAGATAATAACTTTACGACTCTTCAAAAAGTCGTCGAGAATTTCTTGTGCGG